>NZ_JACVVG010000016.1:0-101426 GCF_016647875.1 Pseudomonas sp. S36
CCGGTGCCATACACCGCGTTGCCTGCTTCGCGGGTAAACCCGCTCCCACAGTGATTGCGTCAATTCTGAGATCTTGTGGAAGACAGTTGCTCCCACAATGGGTGTGGGTTGCCTGCGAAGCAAGTTGTCTGCATAGCAGCCCCGGTGTCAGGGCTGTTCACCCAGCGTTTGAGGGCCGCGCCCCACAGCCACCCGCACTTTTTCCATTTTCGGCGCTCTATCCTAGGCCCAGGCCGCTGCGATCCCCGCGTGGCCGCCGATTTCGACCCGGTGCCGATGGTTGCGTGCAAGCCCCACCTGTTACCCCGCCTGCTGCTGGCAGGCGCCCTCACATGCCTGTGCGCCTGCAGCCATCAGCAAGGGCGTGACATCGTCAACCAGTTCAGTGACGGCAAACCCAGCGAGCTGTTCCAGACCAGCGTAGACCGGCTGGCCACCCTGGCGATGCGCGACAACCTGCAAAGCCTGTACCTGCTGATGAACAAGCTGTACCTGCGCAACCCCAGCCAGTGGAAGCTGTCCGGCTACCTGGATGCCGCCACCGCCGAACGGCAGATCCGCATTGCCATCGAGCAACGCCAACCCCTGCCACAGCTGGGTAACCGCCGAGACCTGGCGGCCCTGAGCTACGCCCTGAGCCCCGAATTTCGCGGTGACCGTGTGGGCGCCTTCATCTATGCCATTGGCAGCATGCTGATCACTGCGCACGGCGGGCGCACCGAGTTCTACATCACCGACACCATCGACCCGCTGTTCGTCAACAACGCCGCGCGCAACATTGAGAAGGCCACCTGGATGCTCAGCCAGCGCCAGGATGCCAATGGCGTACTGCTGTTGTTCTCCAACGAACTGTCAGAAGAGGGCCGCAACCTGAGCTTTGCCGTGGAGTTTGGCAAGGTGGTGGCCCGCCTTGACCTGCTGGCCGAGCTGCTGGATGAGCGCTACCGCCGTATTGGCCTGAACTATGCGCAGAGTTTGTTGCTGATGAACTTCCTGCCGGTGCAGTAAGTGTGGCCGGGGCCTACAGCAACGCCTGGATGGCCTTGCGATAGCGCTGGCCCGCCAGGCTCATGCTGTTGTTGTGGGTGGCGCCGGGTACCAGCAGCAAGGTCTTGGGCTCTTGCGCTGCCTCGAACAGTTGCTGGCTGAAGCGTGATGGCACATAACGGTCGTCCAGCCCATGCACCAGCAACACCGGCACCCCCACCTCGTGAATCTTGTTCAGCGAGTCGAATTTCTGCGACATCAGCCAGCGCACAGGCAGTGAGGTGTTGGCCACCACGGCGGCCACATCGCCGAGCGAGGTGAAGGTGGACTCCAGAATCAGCCCCCGTGCCGGGGCGACGCCCGCCTTGTCGCGTGCATCACGGGCCAGCTCGCTGGCCAGTTCCACCGCCACCGCGCCGCCCAGGGAATGGCCGAAGATCAGCCGCTTGGCAGGGTCCGGCTGCAGCTGGGCGAACCGGTCCCAGGCAATGCGCGCATCCTCGTACACGGTGGCCTCCGAGGGCAGGTCGCCGCGGCTACGGCCAAACCCGCGGTAATCCACGGCGAGCACCGAATAGCCCATGGCATGTAACTGCTCGATGCGAAACAGCTGGCCGGTGAGGTTCCAGCGCACGCCGTGCAGATACAGGATGGCCGGGGCGTTGGCGCGCTGTGCAGGCCACCACCAGGCATGCAGGCTCTGGTTGTCGGTGAAGGTACGCGGGCGCAGGTCCAGTTCCTGGATGCCGCTGGGCAGGCCATGGAACCAACTGGCCTGGCCCGGCTCGATACGGAACACCAGTTCCCGTTCCTTGTGTTGCAACACGGAGCAGCCGGCCGGCAGCCCGAGCAGCAACAGGGCGGCGCACAGCCAGCTGAACCAGCGGCGGCGCAGGTGGGCAAACATAAAAGTAGGCATGCGGGCTTTTTATCAAATGCACTGCCCCGAATGTGAGAAAAGTTACCGAACGGCCGCACCGCTTGTTTGCAAGCTGTTTCGGCCGTGCCTGGGCGACCCCGCAATTGCGCTGGGCGCCCCTATGCAGGTAGCGTGCGCTAATACCCCCTGACAAAGGCCTTCCCTTGGACTCCATCACCCAAGCCGTTCTTGGTGCGGCGCTGCAAGGTACCGTGCTGGGCCGCCTCCAGGGCCGCCGTTCGCTGCTCTACGGGGCAGCGCTGGCAACGGTGCCCGACCTGGACGTGGTCATCCGCTACGCCGACCCGGTGTCACGAATGACCTACCACCGTGGCTTTTCCCACTCCCTGTTCGTGCTCACCGGCCTTGCGCTGTTGTTGGCATGGCTGGTCAACAAACGCTGGCCTGGCAAGGGCTATACATTGCCCAGGCTGTTCCTGGCGTTCTGGCTGGTACTGGTAACCCACCCGGTACTCGATGCCTTCACCGTGTATGGCACCCAGTTGTTCTGGCCGTTGCAACTCACCCCACAAAGCTGGGCGGCGGTGTTCATCATCGACCCGGTCTACACGCTGCCACTGCTGGGGGCGGTGCTGTACGCAGCCAGCAAGGGGGTGACGTTGAAAGCCACCCGCCTGATGGCCCTGGCACTGGCATTCAGCACCGCCTACTTGGGTTTTGGCCTTGGCAGCCGCATGGTGGCGGAGCACCGCTTCCAGGCCGCACTGAATGCTCAGGGCATACAGGCCAGTGAAGTGCGCGCGGTCCCGATGGCCTTCAACAGCCTGGTGTGGCGCGTGCTGGCCAAGGCGCCCGGTGGCATCTACTACGAAGGCGTCAGCAGCCTGTTCGACCGCGGCCCGCCAGAAATGCAGCGCCTCACCCGCCACTTGCCGCTGGCCGAGGTATTGGCGAACGACCCGTTGCACCAACGGTTACGTTGGTTCACTGACGACTGGCTGCGCTATGACCAGGTGGGTCGCACGCTGGTGGTGACCGACCTACGCATGGGGACGCCGGGCAACTACAGTTTCCGCTTCGACTTCGCCCAGCTGGACGACCAGGGGCAGTGGGTGATCCAGGCGCCTACCGCGCACCAGGCAGGCGGCCCCGGGTCCATGTTCAACAGGCACGACCTGGCCCTGATCTGGCGGCGCATAGTCGCCCAGCAACCACCGCTCCCCCTGGCCAGCTGGACCTCTCGCTACCTGGGCGTGCAGCCTCCTGAAGCCAGGCATTGACCCATGCGCGCACCCGGCCTGGACCTGGTGAAATGGCTGGCGATGCTGACCATGGTCGCCGATCACCTGCGCTTTGTCTGGCCGCAGGCCGACGGGCTGTTTGTGGCCGGGCGCTTGGCCTTTCCGTTGTTTTGCCTGGCCATTGCAGTGAATGTGGCCAGGCTCGCGTCGGGGCCGCTGTGTACCCGCAGCAACGTGCGTTACCTGGGTTTAATGCTGGTGTTTACCGTGTTGTCGGAACCGGTGTATCGCTGGCTGGACAGTGGGTCATCGACGTTCAGCATCATGCCAACGCTGGTGTTGGGGCTGCTGGTTGCCTGGGGTGTGCACTATCAACAGGGCTTGGCACGCCTGCTGGGTCTTGCAGCACTGATAAGCGGCTGGCTGGCAAGCGATCGGTTGATGTATGGCTTGCCGGGGGTGCTGCTACCCGCCGGCTGGCTGCTGGCACGTCGGCACGGTGGCGCTGGGTGGTTAGTGCCGTGCCTGCTGGCCATGGCGGGGAACTTGACCAATGGCTGGTTGCGTGAGCATTTGCTGGCGCCGTTTACGTGGCTTGTGCTCACCGCGGCACTGTTTGCAATCCCATTGGGGGTTGGCTTACTGCGCTGTACCAGGCCCGAAATACCGGCCGTGGGGCGGTGGGGGTATGCGTTCTACCCAGGGCACCTCGTGCTGATCAAGCTGATGGGTGGGGGTTAGGCTCACCGTGGTGGGTGGGCCGACGCTGGCAAGCCGGCTTGGGAGCCGGAACGCCAGCGGTCATCGGCTTCAACTGACGGGCACCACGATCAACTCAAGGGCTTCGGCCAGGTCCAGCGGCCGCCTCATACGCTGCGACAGCACCATCATCGCATCGGCATAACCCTTGGCGATCACGGCCTGCACTTGCCCAGCCGTACACTGCAGGGCAATGAAGTCACCCGATTCCGGTGCCCCCACGTACTCCATCTGGTCCCACGTCTGCGCATGCCCCAGCCTTTCGTAGCGCTGGCCATGATGGAAGGTCCAGAAGTAGGGCACATCTGCGTAGTGCCGCTTCTCACCGAGCATGTTCGCTGCCGCAATCACCCCGTGCTGCTGGGCCAGGCGCCAGTGCTCGATACGTACCGGGTGGCCTGAGAGCGGAAAGGTGGCGATATCGCCTGCAGCCCACAGGCCGTCGGCCACGCGCATTTCACCGTTGGCCTGCAGCGACTTGTCATCCGCCAGCGCCACGCCCTGGATGAAGCCTGTGACGGGCTCGACCCCGGTTCCCAGCAGCACCAGCGCGGTGGCCAACCGTTCACCTGTGCTCAGCAGCACGGCCTGCGCCTGTTCGTCGCCTTCGATGGCAACGACATCTGCCGGGCCGTGAAAGGTGACGCCCTTGCTCTGGTGCAGCGCACGGATGCTTTTACCAATTCGCTCGCCCAGTTGTTTGGCCAGGGGCACTTCGTGGCGGCTGACCACATGCACCTGGGCGCCGTACTCACAGAGCGCCGAGGCAGCCTCCAGGCCGATGAAACCATCGCCGACGATAACCACGGGCTCCCCCGGGGTGGCTGCGTCGAGCAATTGCTCGGCGTCATCGCGGGTACGCAAGGTATACACGCCGGCAAGCGTGCTACCTGGCACGTCAACACGCCTCGGCTTGGCGCCTGTGGCCACCAGGCAGGCGTCATAGTCGATGCTCTGCCCGTCAGCCAGCAGCAGCTGGCGTTTCTGGCTGTTCAGCGAGCGCACCTTGGCGTGCTTGCGTTCCAGCTGCCCCTTGCGCAGGTCATCGGGCTCCAGCAACGCGGGTACCTCGTCGGGCGGCATTTTACCGGCAAGCACAAATTTGCTGAGCGCCGTGCGGTCATAGGCGGGGTGGCGCTCCTGGTCAATCCATACTAGGCGGCCGGCGAAGCCTTGATCCAACAGTGTGGCGACCGCCGCAGTACCTGCCGCGCCGGCACCAACCACCACGAAGCAGCGGGCATCGCTGCGCCGGGCTGGCTGGGGCTTGGGCAGCGGGCGATCATCCACCCATACCCGTGCGTCCTGGACCCAGGCCTTGTAGCGTTGCAAGCCCGTGAGTGCCGGCGGCTCGCAGACTGCGCCATCGCCAAGGGCAAACGCGGCCTTGTGCCACGGGCAAATCAGCATGCCATCACAGACACGGCCTTCGTCGAGCGGGGCGCCGGCATGGGGGCAGGTGCCTTGGAAGGCGTGTACCTGGTCACCTTGGCGCAGCAGTATGAGCTCTTCACTGCCAGCCTGCACACGCAGGGGGCGCTGATCGTCGAGGTCGCTCAGATGGGCTACGGCGTGGTGGGTCATGGGTGTTTCTCCAGGGAAGGGCTCTGGAGGTTATGACGCCGGTCGGGGGAGGGAGATGCGTTGGGCTGACGACCGGCAGGGATGTTCCGTCTGTAGGATAGAGCGCCGCACGCGCGGCGCTCTATCTTCCAGGCGCTGAAACTCTACCGGTGAACACCGCCTACCACACCACTCCGGGTAACCCGCAGGGCCACCAGGCTGCCCAGCACGATCAGTGCCGCCAGGGAATACAGCGCAGCGTCGGTCGAACCGGTCTGGTCCTTGATGAAGCCCACCAGATACGGGCTGAGGAACCCGGCCATCTGGCCCACCGAGTTGATGATGGCCAAGCCTGCGACGGCGGCGCCTGCGCTCAGCAGGGCAGTGGGCATCGGCCAGAACATCGGCAGGCCGGTCAGTGCGCCCATGGTGGCAATGGACAGGCCCAGAATGGCAATGGTCGGCGTGCCGGCGAAGTTCACCGCAATCAGCAGCCCTGCTGCACCCATCAGCATCGGCACGACAAGGTGCCAGCGCCGCTCGTTGCGCAGGTCGGCCGAGCGGCCACACAGAATCATGAACACACCGGCCAGCAGGTACGGAATGGCACTGAGCCAGCCGATCAGCAGCGGGTTGTCGAAGCCCATGTTCTTGATGATCGACGGCAGCCAGAAGTTGATGGCGTAAACGCCACTCTGGATGCAGAAGTACACGAACCCAAACGTCCAGATCAGCGGGTTGGTCAGCACCGCCCGCACAGTGTCGCCAGAGGTGCGGGGCTTGGCGTCGGCGTCGGCCTGCAGGTCGGCGGCGATCAGCTGGCGTTCGCGGGCATTCAACCAGTGGGCCTTCTGGTGGCCGTCACTGAGCAGGAACACCGCCAGCGCACCCAGCGCCACGGTCGGCAGGCCCTGAATCAGGAACATCCACTGCCAGCCGGCGAGGCCGTGCTGGCCTGCGGCGAAATGCTCGAGGATCCAGCCGGAGAACGGCCCACCCAGCAACCCCGAAACCGGGATGGCCGACATGAACAGGGCCATGATGCGGCCCCGACGCGCTGCCGGGAACCAGCGCGAAAGGTACAGCACCACACCGGGGAAGAAACCTGCTTCGGCAGCGCCGGTGAGCAGGCGCAGGGCATAGAACTCGGTGGGGGTGGTGACGAACAGCAGGCAGGTGGACAAGCTGCCCCAGGCGATCATCATCAGGGCAATCCAGCGCCGCGGGCCAAAGCGGTTGAGCGCCAGGTTGCTGGGCAAGCCGCACAGCACGTAGCCGATGAAGAAGATGCCGGCGCCGAGGCCGTAGATGGTTTCGCTGAAGTTGAGCGCGTCGAGCATCTGCAGCTTGGCAAAGCCGACGTTGACGCGGTCCAGGTAGTTGAACAGGTAGCAGATGAAAATGAACGGAATCAACCGCAGGGTAATGCGCCGGTACAGCGCGTTACGCTCGGTGTCCGTGCCGTGGTCAGGGGCGGGGCTGTGTGCCATGATCGGGTTCTCTTTTGTTATGGTTGTCGCCGCGTCGCCTGTGCCGGCGCTCGCCCCACCGAGTCTCGGGGACGGCGGCATGCCTGTCTTTGTGCTTTTGCACAGCACCGGCCAGCCACTGCTGTGCCCTGGCCCAATCGCTCGCTTGCAAGGACCCTTGAATGTTCGAACTCGACCACGACCTGGCGCAGGATATTGTCGACCGGGCGATGGCCATTCTGCCGTGCAACGTCAATGTCATGGACAGCCAGGGACTGATTCTGGGCAGTGGCGAGCCTGAGCGGGTGAACACCCGCCACGAAGGTGCGCAACTGGTGTTGGCCAACGGGCGCATCGTCGAGCTGGATACCGATGCTGCACGCTGCCTGAAGGGCGTGCAACCGGGCGTGAACCTGCCGCTGATGCTCGATGGCCGGCTGATGGGCGTACTGGGCCTTACCGGAGACCCGCAACAGGTGCGGACCTACGCCGAACTGGTGCGCATGACTGCCGAGATGCTGCTGGCCCAGCGTCACCTGCAGGCCGATCAGCAATGGCGCCGTCAACGCTGCGATGACCTGCTGGCGTTGCTGCTGGGTGGCGCGGGCGATTCGCCACGGCTATTGGATGAAGCACGGCAACTGGGCCTCAAGCCTCAGCTGCCGCGGGTGCCGTGCCTGTTTGAACTGGCCTCGGGCCCTGACGCCGACGCGCTGGCCGCTTGGCTGATAAGCCGTTACCCCGACAGCTGGTGCGTGAGCCCTGCGCGCCAATCGCTGCTGTGGTGCCGCCCGGCAGGCGCTGCGCTGGATGAAGCACGCCTGCTTGAACGCCTGCAACGCCATGGCTGGGTTGTCGAGCGCCTGGCGCTTGGCAGCGTAGCCCAGGGGTTGGAACAACTGCGCCGGGGCTATCGCCGCGTCCGCGACCTGCTCGCCTACGGCAGGGAAGTGCTGCCTGGCGAACAGTTGTTGAGCCTGCACCGCTACAGGCTGCCGGCAATGCTGTGGCGCCACCGCAGCGATGACGCCCTGGACGAGCTGCTGGAGCCGCTGCAACGCATCCGCACCAAGGATGGCAACGGGCAGTTGCTTGCCACCTTGCGTGCCTGGTGTGCCCATGACGGGCAGAGCCAGGCCTGTGCCGACGCGCTGGGCATCCACCGCAACAGCTTGCGCTATCGCCTGGAGCGCATCGCCGAGCTGGGCGAGGTGGACCCGCTGCGCATGGAGGGCATGCTCAGCCTGTACCTGGGTTTGCAGTTGCTGCCCGCTGGCTGACCAGCACAGGCAGTTGCCCAAACAACCTCCGCGCAGCGTTGTGCATTTGACTGAGGCCGCTGGCGTTGCCAGGTGTCAGCATGCCGCTATCAGGACAGGAGTATCACCATGAAAATCGTCATCGCGCCCGACTCGTTCAAGGACAGCCTCGACGCGGCCGGGGTAGCCCGTGCCATTGCCAACGGCCTGCGCGAAGCGCTGCCCAAGGCCGAATTGATCGAGTGCCCGATGGCCGACGGAGGTGAGGGCACCATGGAGGCCATCCTGGCGGCAAGCGACGGCGAATTGCGCCGGCAGACCGTGCGTGGGCCATTGGGGCACAAGGTGGAGGCAGGGTGGGGCTGGCTGCCGCAGAGCCGCACCGCAATCATTGAAATGGCCCAGGCCAGCGGCCTGCAGTTGGTGCCTACCGGTCAGCGGGATGCCTGCCGCAGCAGCACATGGGGCACCGGTGAGTTGATTGCGGCAGCGCTGGCGGCTGGGGCCAGGCGTGTGGTGTTGGCGATTGGAGGCAGTGCCACAAACGATGCTGGCAGCGGCATGTTGCGGGCGCTGGGCCTGCGCTTGCTGGACGCCCACGGGCAACCGCTGGTTGAGGGTGGTTTGGGCTTGGCAGGCCTGGCCAGGGTCGACGCCAGCGACCTCGACCCACGCTTGGCCGAGGTGCAGTTTGAAGTCGCCGCAGACGTCGACAACCCACTGTGCGGCGCGCACGGTGCATCGGCGATCTTCGGGCCGCAAAAAGGTGCCAGCCCCGAGCAGGTGCAGGCGCTGGACAAGGCGCTCGGCCATTTTGCCGACCATTGTGCGCGCCTGTTGGGCGAGGACGTGCGCGACTTCCCGGGATGTGGCGCCGCAGGCGGCATGGGCTTTGCCGCCAGGGCGTTCATGGGCGCGCAATTCCGCCCAGGGGTAGAAGTGGTGGCTGAACTGACGGGGCTGGATGCCTTGGTTCAGGGCGCGGACCTGGTCGTGACGGGCGAAGGCCGTTTCGACGCCCAGACCCTGCGCGGCAAAACGCCCATGGGCGTGGCGCGGGTCGCCCAGCGCCATGGCGTGCCGGTAGTGGTGCTGGCAGGTACGTTGGGGGAGGGCTACCAGCAACTTTACGCCCACGGGGTGGACGCTGCGTTTGCGTTGGCTGACGGGCCGATCAGCCTGGACCAGGCCTGTGCCGATGCGGCCCGGCTGTTACAGGCCCGCGCCTGCGATATCGGCCGCCTGTGGCAGTGTGCTCGCCAGCGGTCAGTCAGGGCGTAAGGGCCGGCAGCGGGCTGGCCGGCAGCAGGGCGAGTTCACCGAAACGCTGCGTGGCGTCGATGTAGCGCAACGCAGACTTGGCATCTTTCCAGCCCACATAACTCATCAGCGCCTTGAGCTCCCAGCCGTTGGCCGTGGCCCAAGTGGCGAAACCGCGGCGCAGGGAGTGCCCGGTGTACAACGCCGCCGGCACCCCGGCGCGCTCCAGCATGCGCCGCAACACGCCGACCAGGCTGTTGCTGTTGAGCGGGGCATCGCCCAGGTTGCCCCAGCGGTCAAGCTTGCGGAACACCGGGCCGTGGGCAATGCCCGCCACCTCCAGCCATTGCAGGTACGCCGTTACCGGGCACAGGGCCTTGAGGGCAGGGGTGCGGTGCTGCACCCCCAGCGCCTCTCTGTCACCTTTGCTGCGTGGCAGAAACAGGGTGATGCCGACACCGGGTTCGGCCTGAATGTGCTCCACCCGCAGCCGCGCCAGTTCATCCCCGCGAAAACCGCGCCAGAAACCCAACAGCAACAGGGCGCTGTCACGCCTCGCCCGCCGCAACGTGTGCAAGTCGTGCTGTTCGCGGGCCAGGCGCGCCTCCTGCTCAAAACAGCCCACTGCGGTTTGCAGGTGCTGCAACAGCAACGGCGCCGCCTGCCGTGGCGGCGCGGGGTGGAGGGTGCGGATACCGCGCAGCACCTGGCGCACCAGCGGCGCTTTGGTGGGGTCGGGAAAGCCTTGGCTGATGTGCCACTGGCTAAGCGCTGCCAGGCGCTGGCGCAACGTGCTCACCGCGTGCTGGTTGGCGTGATCGGCCAGGTAGCGGGCAATGCTGTCGGCCGTGGCCGGCAGGAAGCCGCCCCAGTGGGTTTCGAAGTGGTCGATGGCCGCCTGGTAGCTGCGCCGGGTGTTGTCACGGGTGGCAGCGCGCAGGTAGAGGTCTATATCGGTCATGGTCCGGGGCCAGCGGGGTGTGCGAGGCCTATACGATACCTACAAAATGCGCGGGTGCGGTAATTGGGGCTGCCGGTATCAGTAAGCGACTTTCTCTTCCACCTCTTTGAACGGCGCGTACTCACGCAACTGCACATCGGACAGCGGGCGGCTGAAGTGATAGCCCTGGGCGATATCGCACCCGGCCAGCTTCAAACACACCACCTGCTCACGGGTTTCGACCCCCTCGGCCACCACTGCCAAGCCCAACCGCTTGGCCAGAATAATGGTGGACGAGACGATCGGGCTGTCGTCAGGGCTGTTGGACAGTGAGGCGATCAACGACCGGTCGATCTTCAACTTGCTCAACGGCAGCGAGTGCAGGTGGGCAAAGCCTGCGTAGCCGCGGCCAAAATCGTCCAGGCTGATGCCGAGCCCAGCCAGACGCAGCCGATGCAGGTGCTCAACGCCCGGGCCTTCGGGGTCCAGGATGGTGGTTTCGGTGATTTCCAGCTCCAGTTGCCCCGGTGCAATGCCATGGCTGTGCAACCCATCGAGCAGGCGGCTGGCGAAGTCCGCCTGGCGCAACTGCAGTGCGGACACGTTCACCGCCAGGCGTGCCTCCCGCCCTTCGGCGGCCCAGCCCGCCAGCGCCTCGCAGGCCAGGCGCAGCACTTCCCAACCCAGCTCGACAATAAAACCGCTGCGCTCTGCCAGGCCGATGAACCGGTCTGGGTAGAGCAGGCCAAATTCGGGGTGGTCCCAGCGTACGAGCGCTTCATAACCCACTACCTGGTGGGTATCCAGATGAATCTGTGGCTGATAGTGCAGCACGAACTGGCGCGCCGACAACCCGCTGCCGAACGCCTGCTCCAGGGTAAACGCCTGAATATCCGCCAGGTTCAGCGACGGGTCGAAGAACCGGTACTGCGCACGCCCGGCCTGCTTGGCCGAATACATGGCTGCGTCGGCGCTGCGGATCAGGCTGTCGATGTCCTGGCCATCGCGCGGGCAGATGCTGACGCCAACGCTGGGGCTGGTGTTGACCTCCTGGCCGTCCAGGGCATAGGTGGCCGAGAGCCTGCGCACCAGCTCACCGACCCAGGCGTTGATCTGGTCTTCGCTGCGCTCGCCGGCCAGCAACACCACAAATTCATCGCCGCCGAAGCGCGACGCCTCGTCCCCGGGCTCCAGCAAGCGCTGAATACGACCGGCAACGGCCTGCAGCAGCAGGTCGCCAATCTTGTGCCCCAATGAGTCGTTGATCGACTTGAAGCGGTCCATGTCGATGAACAGGATCGCCATCAACTGCCGCCGCCCACGCTGGCGAGTCAGGGCCAGCGCGGCCACCTCGACGAACTGGCGGCGGTTGTGCAGGCCGCTGAGGTGGTCGGTGGCAGCGGCATGGCTGCTACGCCGGTGTTCGTCCTCCAGGCGGCCGATCAACTGCTGGTTGACCTGCTGGGCATGCTCCAGCGCGCTGAACGCTTCCTGGCGTTTACGTAGCAGGCGCAGGGTCCAGGCCAGGCTGGCAAGAATCATCAGGGTCATGCCCAGGTTCAGCCAGAACTGCCTGGCGTAGGCCAGCTGCGAAGGGGTGACGATTTCCGCCTGGGGTTGGCTCACCACCACGCTGAACCCGCGTTCGGGTACCCGCCTGTACAGGCTTTGGTAGGCCTCGCCTGCGCCGTACTGGGTGAGCAACCCGGCGTCCGCACCGCGGCCACTCAAGGCTGGCTGCAGCGGGCTGTCGATAGCCGTCACACCGCGGCCATCGATGCGCAGGCGCTCCAACCCGTCATCCTGCACGAGGCTGACCCGGCCGCCGCTTCCCAGGTCGACAGGGTGCAGCAGTTCTGAGAGGTACAGGGGCTGCAATTGAAGCAGCAGGACCTTGCCATTGTCGCCCCCGCCAAGGGGCACCAGGGCCCTCAGGGCTGCGCCTTCATGAGGCAGTACTTGAGCCAGAAATGGCTTGGCACCGTATACCGCCAGTTGCCTTTCCAACTGTGTGAGCCAGGGCTTGGGCAGCTGGGCGGGGGCGTCGGGCAGGGTAGCCGATAGCAGGCGGCCGTGCCGGTCATAAAGGCCCAGGCGCTTGAATGCAGGGTCGTCGGCCTGGCCGCGGTCGAGTGCCTGGCGCAGGTTCTGGCCGATGATGCTGGCCAGGTTCAGGTGTTCGGCAGCTTTGGCCGCCAGCGCGTCTTGACCGGCCGATGCTTTCTGCGAGATATGCAGCCCCCAGAGGAACGCCAGCGTGGCAGCACACAGCAACAGGATCAGCAGCCGTAGCAGGCTGGCGGAAGAAAGCGAACGACGAATCACTTCTGATAGTTCCCGACCCTGGGTGAGGCCACAACAATACGACAGGAAGATGACAGCACGGTGACTGGTGGCAATTAGCCTTTATTCTTTTGCCCGGCGCGGCGTGACAGGGGCACAAGCATTGCGGTATAGGTCTGCCATCCCTTGATCGAAGGCACTCTCATGACCGAACCTTTCAACCAGGCCTTGCGTCGCCAATGCGAGCCAACCTGGTGCGCGGCCACCGGCCACCGTTTCGTGACCCAATTGTGCGACGGCACCCTGCCAGACCGCGTGATGATCGACTACCTGGTACAGGACCACCGTTTTCTCGACAGCTTCCTGACCCTACTGGGCGCAGCCATCGCCACCGCAGACACCTTCGAGGCGCGCCTGCGCCTTGGGCGTTTCGCCGGGATGATTTCCAGCGATGAGAATACCTACTTCCTGCGGGCCTTCGACGCACTGGCTGTAAGCCCGGCCCAACGCAGCGAGCCGGCGGATACGGCGCCCACTGCAGGGTTCAAGGCGATCATGCGCGAGGCGGCTGCCACCCGGTCGTATGCTGCAGCGCTGGCAGTGCTCAATGTGGCCGAAGGCCTGTACCTGGATTGGGCGCTGAAGGCACCGAAGCCGCTGCCGCAGCACTTTGTGCACGCCGAGTGGATCACGTTGCACGACAACCCCGCTTTTCAGGCCTTCGTTGCCTTCCTCCAGGCGGAACTTGACCGCGTTGGCCCTGCCGAAGCTGCCCTGGCCACGGACTTCTACCAGCGCACCGTGGCGCTGGAGCTGGCATTCTTCGACGCCGTTTACCCGGAGGGCCAATGAGCATGGATATCTTCGCGCGCTTGAAAGCGGCCGCCACACCACAGTGGCAGCGTTACGTGGACCACGACTTCGTGCGCCAGATGGGCGAGGGCACCTTGAGCGAGGCGGCGTTTCGTCATTACCTGGTTCAGGACTACCTGTTCCTGATCCAGTTCGCCCGGGCCTGGGCGCTGGCCGCCTACAAAAGCCGGCGCCCGGCGGATATCCGCGCAGCCCAGGCCGGGTTGGCAGCGATTCTGGATGAAACCGACCTGCACCTGCGCTTGTGCGCCCGGTGGGGCCTGGGCCAGGCCGATATCGAAGCGGCATCAGAACACCCGGCCACCGTCGCTTACACCCGCTACGTGCTGGACTGCGGGGCGGCTGGCGACCTGCTGGAGCTGCACGTGGCACTGGCGCCGTGCGTGATCGGCTACGCCGAAATCGGCCAGGCGCTGGCCGAGCAGGTCGGTGACCTTAGCCAACACCCGTATCGCGAGTGGATCGGCGAGTACGCCGGGCCGGCGTATCAGGCGGTGGCCGCAGCGGCGCGTACGCATCTGGACGAACTGGCCACCCGCAGCATGACCGAACAACGCTTCGCCGAGCTGGTGGGCACTTTTGCCCAGGCGTCGAACCTGGAGGCGGATTTCTGGCAAATGGGGCTGGACGCAGCCTGAGGCCAGGGGCAACCTGCCCAGCACGCAACCCCAGGTAGTGAACGAGGAGCAACGGCATGAACGTCATCAACGCCCGCCTGCGTGGCAGGCCTGGCCTGTTTCGCATCGAATTGAACGGTGCCGCCATCGCCGCCATCGTGCCCCAGCCCGACGTAGTCGCGCCTGGGGCTGCCGATGACCTGGACGCGGGGCAGAACCTGGTAGTGCCGCCCTTCGTCGAGCCGCACATCCACCTGGACGCGACGCTGACGGCGGGGGAGCCGGAGTGGAACATGAGCGGCACCTTGTTCGAGGGCATCGAACGCTGGGCACAGCGCAAAGAAACCACTACCCACGACGACATCAAGGCCCGGGCCAAGAAAACCATCGACATGCTGGTGGACCACGGCATCCAGCACGTGCGTACCCACGTGGATGTCACCGAACCCGGCCTGGTCGCACTCAAGGCCATGGTCGAGGTCCGCGAGGACGTGCGCCACCTGGTAGACCTGCAGATCGTTGCCTTCCCCCAGGAGGGCATCGAGTCCTACCCCAATGGCCGGGCGCTGATGACCGAGGCGATTGCCATCGGTGCCGACGTGGTGGGCGGCATCCCGCATTTCGAGAACACCCGCGAGCAAGGCGTGGCCTCGGTGAAGTTCCTCATGGACCTGGCTGAGCGCAGCGGCTGCCTGGTGGATGTGCATTGCGACGAAACCGACGACCCGCAGTCGCGCTTTCTCGAGGTGTTGGCCGAGGAAGCACGGGTACGGCAGATGGGCCCGCGGGTCACGGCCAGCCATACCGTGGCGATGGGGTCGTACGACAACGCCTACTGCTCCAAGCTGTTCCGCCTGCTGAAACGCTCGGGCATCAACTTCGTCTCATGCCCCACCGAGAGCATCCACCTGCAAGGCCGTTTCGACAATTACCCCAAGCGGCGGGGCGTGACCCGTGTCGCGGAAATCGACCGCGCCGGCTTGAACGTATGCTTCGGCCAGGATTCGATCGTCGACCCTTGGTACCCGCTGGGCAACGGCAACATCCTGCGCATTCTGGAAGCCGGGCTTCACATCTGCCACATGCTGGGGTACGAGGACCTGCAGCGCTGCCTGGACCTGATCACCGACAACAGCGCCCGCACCCTCAACCTGGGCGAGCGCTACGGCATCGAAGTGGGCAGGCCGGCCAACCTGTTGCTGCTATCGGCGCCGGATGACTACGAAATGGTCCGTAGCCAGGGCCATGCGCTGGTGTCGATACGCCATGGGGAGGTGCTGATGCGCCGCACGCCGGCCCAGGTGCACAGGCTCGGCTGAGCCCACGGAGCGCGTTCAGCTGATGGCTTGGCTGAACTGCTCCAGCACGATATTCCGGCCGCACAGCACCACAGCTACACGCTTGCCTTGGTAGCGTGCGGCGAGCTTGTGCATGCCGGCCACAGCGACCGCGGCAGCGCCTTCGATGATCCAGCGCTCGTGGCGGGCAATGTCGCGCATGGCAGCTTTTATTTCGCCCTCACTGACCAGCACCGTATCGCTCAGTAGCGCCTGGCATAGCGGTAGGGTGATGCTGCCGGGCTCCACACCCCCGGCAGTGCCGTCGGACAGCGTAGGCTGCGCGTCGATGTCGATGATTTCGCCGGCCTCCAGGGAACGTTGCAGGGCCGGGTCGTTTTCTGGCCAGCAGCCAACGATGTGCGTACCGGGTTTCAGGAACCGTAAGGCAGTGGCAATACCGGCAATCATGCCGCCACCGCCCACGGCAACGAATACGGCATCCAGGTCGGGCGCCTGTTCGAAAAGCTCGATGCCGATGGTGCCTTGGCCGGCAATGACCTGCAGGTCGTTGTAGGGGGATACGAACACCTTGCCTTGGGCTTGCGCCTGCCTGGCCGCTTCCAGTTCAACGCTGAGCGGGTCTGTCGGCAAACTGATGACCTGTGCGCCCAGCGCGCGCATGGCCTGCACTTTATAGGCGGAGGCAGACGTGCTGGTGTAAACGGTCACGGGCACTCCGGCCCGCTGGCCGGCCAACGCTAGCGCCTGCCCATGGTTGCCGGAAGATGCAGCAATCACACCGCTCTGCCGCCCACCTTCATCCAGCAGGCGGATCTTGTTGCTGGCTCCGCGAAACTTGAATGAACCGGTGTGCTGCAAGTGCTCGCACTTGAGCAGCACCTGGCAGCCCGTAATGGTGGACAGGCCAGGGCTGAATTCAAGCGGGGTGATGCTGACGGCGGGGCGCAGTTTGCTGTGCGCTTGAGTGATTGATTCGTAGAGTGCATCGAGGACTGAACCATCAATCTGTTTGAGAGAAGCAGTAAGGGGCATGGCAGGTCCCGATCTACAATGGAATTGATGTCCATAATAGAATCTATGTCTACTTACATCAACAGCGGGGATGTCTGGTCAGCGTTTGAGGTCTTTCAGGTACTTGTACACCGTCGCCCGCCCCATGCTCAGCACATTGGCCACGTAGTCCGCACCGCTGCGCCCCCCGAATGCACCCTCGGCGTGTAGCGCCTGTACCAGTGTGCGCTTGTCTTTCATCTTCAATGTCTGCAACGAGAGGCCATTGGCCTGCAGCCAGCCATGGAGGAAGGTATTGATGCGTTCCTGCCAGTCATTGCGAAACAACGCATCGGGTTTGGCAACAACACGGCTTACCTGGAAGAACGCTTCCAGCGCCGCGTGCGCCTGTTCGAGCACCGACACATTCAGGTTGATGCACATCAAGTGTTCGGCAACGCCCGCCTCGTTGCGCAGCACCGTACTGATGGCGCGCACCTTCTGGCCATTCCAGTTGAGCTTCTCGTAAGGCCCCAGGTTGACACCCTCCAGCAGGGCGTCCAGCTCGTCATCAATGGCGGAGTCATCCCCCAACTGGCGTTGGGAGAAGTTGTTGGCGATGTACGCCACGGTCTGGCTGGCCAGGTCATGCACGATGACCTCGGCGTGGGGATAAAGCAGCAGCGAGATGCTGTCGGCGATTGCCTTGTAGTTCTGCAGGGTCATGTCGATGAGGCCTTGAGCGTTGCGTGCATGGTGGCGCCTGCGGGTGAGCGATTCAAGGTACTGCGCACTGCCAGAGCGACAGGATAGGCACTCAAAAAAGCACTCACATTCGATAAGCCGTGATTATTCCACCTTATCCTAGGCTTGAAATGCGCACTCCACTAGCTCAGAATTGGTATGTAATTACATACTACGTACAACAGTACAAAATAGTAGGAGATCCCATGGCCCGCGGTGGCATAAACAAGGTTGTGGTGCAGCAGGCCCGGCAGGCGCTGATTGCCAGGGGCGAGAACCCCAGCATCGATGCCATCCGTATCGAACTGGGCAATACCGGCTCAAAAACCACCATCCACCGTTATCTCAAGGAGCTCACTGGCCAGCAGCCCGTGCCCTCGGAAGGCGGCGCACCGATCAGCGAGGTGCTCAGCCGCATGGTCGGGCAACTGGCGACCCAACTGCAGGACGAAGCCGACCTCTCTATCGAGCAGGCTGAGCGGGTGTTCACCGAACAGCGGGAGCATCTGGAACAGGAACTCGCCACCGTTCGCCAGACCCTGGCCGAGGCCCAGCAACAGCATCAGATTGATGTCGCTGCATTGGCAGCGGAGTCCGAGAAGCTGCAAACCGTGCACAGCACGCTACAAACGGAGCAGCTGCGCAACGCCAGCCTGAGCCAGTCGCTGGGCGAATTGCAGGTCCGCCTGGCAGACAAGGAGGCACAGGTCAGCTCGCTGGAAGACAAACACCGCCATGCCCGCGATGCGCTTGAGCATTACCGCAATGCCAGCCGGGACCAGCGTGAGCAGGAGCAACGCCGGCATGAGGCGCAGCTGCAGCAGATACAGGTGGAAGTGCGCCAGTTGCAGCAGGGCATGGTGGTGAAACAGGACGAGCTCACCCGCCTGCACCGGGATAACGAACGGTTGCTGGGCGAGCACCGCCAGGCGTCGGGCGAGAGCCGCACGCAAAAAGAACTACTGGAGCAGCGCGATGCGCAAATCCAGGGCCTGCGCACCCTGCTGGCCCAAGCACAGGGCAGCAGTGATGAACTGCGCCGTCAGCTTGCCGTACAGGTGCAAAGCCTGGAGGACAAGCGCGGCATCTGTACCGAGCAGGCCAATCAGCTTGAGCAGTTACGCGTGCAATTGCAGGGTAGGGATGAGGCGTTGGCGCGGTGCGAGGCTGCGCACGATGCCGCGCAAGATTAATCAAACTTTCGGGGGCGGGTGGTTTCTTCAATAGGGCAGCCATTGGAGAAAAACCATGACCGGTAACGACAAAGCACCGAGCACCCAGCAGGGGCCTCATTCCACTGACCACGCTGACAAACCGGACGACCTCGGGTTTGATCCGGACTCACCCAGCGTCGACGACCCTCAAGTGGACCCTCAGGGCCCCGCCAAACCGCCGCGTGACGTGGAGAAAGATACGCAATAAAAAGGGCGGCCAACAGGCCGCCCCTTTAAAACACCGCCAAACGGCCTCGCACGTCCTTCAGGACTCGGCTTTCTTGGCTGCCTCGGCCTTTTTCGCTGCATCTACCCCAGCCGCCGACAGTTTGATGGGGTAGCTGAGGCTCACATTTTCATCGCCGTCCTTCAGCACGCTGCCGTCGTGGATCAGCCCTTCCTGCTGCAGCGACATGAGCATGTCAGCCACTTCCTTCTCGCCCCGGTAGTTATCCAGCAACTCCTTGCCGAGACCATGCGGGTGAGCATGGTGCAGACGGGTAAGGACTTCGGATTTGAGTGCGTCGTTGCTCATGGTTACCTCACTTGCCGTGTTGGGTTTGCAGTGCCTTGGCATGCTGCAGGTGCTGTTCTAGCTTGGGCAATGTTTCTGCAGCGAATGCCTTCAGCTCAGGCTTGTCGGAAGACTCAGCCTCTTTCTTGAACAGGTTGACGGTTTTTTCGTGGGCATCGACCTGGTTGTTGACGTAAGACTTGTCGAAGGACTCGTCACGCCATTCCAGAATGACCTTTTTGATCTTGTCGGTCAGTGCAGCTTCATCTGGCACCGAGATGTCCAGCTTGGCGGCAATGGCGGCAAGCTTCTGGTTGGCTTCTGTGTGGTCTTTGACCATTTGCTGAGCGTAGGTCTTGATGTCAGCGCTCTTGGTCTTTTCCTGAGCCAGGTTGCCGGTGACGATTTCTGCGATGCCGGCTTCGGTCGCTGCGTCTACGAAGTCGTCCGAGCTGGCTGCAAATGCGTGGACCGATGCCATGCCGAGCACCATGGACAGGCCGACGCGCTTGATGAAGAGATTGCTCATGTTCCGCTCCTTAAACGATGGCGCGACGTCAGTGTCGCGTACTGTTGAGGCCCGGCAAGACGCAAAGGTTTAATCTTTTTGCCCTGCGCTACGCACCTGCGCGGCTAGCTGGCTATAGTCAAGTGCGACCAGTGGACCACGACCTAGGGATTCGAATGCGTGCAGCCGCGGATCAGGATGACCAAGGCCTCCTCGCTCTGACGGGCGAGGGCAGGCGGGTGTCGGTGTTTCGCCTGGTGTTGGCGTTCATGTTGCTGGTGCTGGTGACATTTGCAACGGTCGAAGGCTGGCGCATCTGGCGCGATTATCGCGATGCCTTCATCAACGCTGAAAATATGGTCACCAACCTGGTACAGGCCACCGCACAGCACGCCGAAGACGCCATCCGCCAAGTGGATGCGATTACCGCCGCACTGGCCGAACGCCTGGAAGGGGATGGCTTCGATCATATCGACCGCCCCCGGTTGCATGCGCTGCTTGCCCAGCAGAAAAGCATCATCCCGCAGTTGCACGGGCTGTTCGTGTACGGGCCCGATGGGCGCTGGATCGTCACGGACAAAACTGCCAGCCCAGCTGCCGCGAACAACGGCGACCGCGATTACTTCATCTACCACCGCGACCACCCGAGCCGGGCGGTGCGCATCGGCTCAGTGGTGCGCAGCCGGTCTACCGGCAGCCTGATCATTCCCATATCCCGGCGCCTGCAGCATGCCGATGGCAGCTTTGCCGGGGTGCTGCTGGGCACCATCAAGGTGGACTGGTTCGTGCGCTACTACGGTGAATTCAAGATCGATGAACGTGGCGCTCTGGTATTGGCCAAGCGCGACGGTACCATTCTGGTGCGGCGCCCCTTCGTCGAGCGGGTGGTGGGGCGCAGCCTGGCCAACAGCGAGATTTTCCGCAATCACCTGCCGTACGCGCCACAGGGCCTGGTGGAAGCCGTTGCGGTGGTCGATGGCACGCCGCGCCTGTATGCCTACCGCGCGTTGACCAGTTACCCGCTGGTGGTGGAGGCAGGGCTGTCTCGGGAGTCCATCGTGGCGCCCTGGCGGCAGGATGCCCTGAAGTCTCTGGCTGTGCTGTTGCTGTTGGTGCTGGGCTTCGCGGTCTTTGGCTGGGTAGTGTTGCGCCAGTTGCGTGAGCGCATTGTCATGGAGCGTGCCTTGCACCAGGCCCATCAGACATTGAAGGCGCTGGCACTGACCGACAGCCTCACGGGCCTGGGCAACCGTCGCCGGCTCGATGCAATGTTCGATGCAGAACTGCGCAGGGCCCGGCGCCAGGGCTACCCACTGGTGGTGGTGATGCTCGACCTGGACTACTTCAAGGCCTACAACGACCGCTATGGGCACCCGGCAGGTGATGCGTGCCTGCAGCGGTTCGCCGCGCTGTTGCGCCAAGCCATGCGCCGCCCGGCCGACCTGGCTGTGCGCTACGGCGGCGAGGAATTCACCTTGTTGCTGCCCGATACCGACAGCCAGGGCGCCCAGGCGCTGGTGCGTGAGCTGCAGCAAGCATTGCGTGGGCAGATGCTGGAACATGCCGGCAGCCCGCTGGGGAGGGTTTCATTCAGTGCCGGTATTGCCGTGGCGGACCTCTCCCAGCAAGCACTCACCCCGCAGCAACTGCTGGGGGCGGCGGACCTGGCGTTATACGAGGCCAAGCACCAGGGCCGCGACCGTTACGAAGTGATGGAGCGGGTGGCGGGTTAATCTGCTGCCAGCGCATGCTGCTGCGCCTGCAACTGCCAGCGCACTGAGCTGACGCCTTTTTCCAGGCTGACGCGGCTTACCAGCCGCTCCAATTGCGAGGGCGCCTCGGAAGTACCCAGCAGTTCGGCGCGCACTTCCAACCGGGAAGGGTCTGCCAGGTCTTCACTGTGCAAGGACTGCAAGCGCAGCCCAGGGTCGCTGAGGCTGTGCAGCATCAGGCTGCGCACCTGGATCTCATCCTGGGCCCGGCAGACGATACGCACCTCGAAATGTTGCTCCACCTCACTGGCAGGTACCACCTCCTGGCGGTCCAGCCGTTGGGCAATGTCACGCAGCAGAATATTGGCGCACAGCACCACCAGGCTGCCCAAGGCAGCTTCCAGCAACAGGCCAAGGCTGCACAATACGCCGATGGCGGCGGTGCACCACAAGGTCGCCGCAGTGTTCAGCCCACGCACGTTGAAACCGTCGCGCATGATCACCCCGCCACCGAGAAACCCGATGCCCGACACCACGTAGGCAGCGATGCGTGAGGCATCGGTAGGCTGCATGCCCGGCACCGCCTGGGTCATCAACACGAACAGACAGGCACCGGTGCTGACCAGCGCATTGGTACGCAGGCCAGTGAGGCGCTGACGCAGTTGCCGCTCGGCCCCGATCAGGGCGCCCAACAGCAGGGCAATGCTGACGCGCAGCAGAAAGACTTTCCAATCCATAGCAAACCTCATCCACGGGCAGGTGCCCGTGTTGGCGTCGATACGTTCGACGCGGTTAAGAAAACCAGAAATGCGCAGGACCACGAAGGGAGAGGAGGAGTGTTGAAACCGTCACCGCCTTGGCAAAGCCGCCAGGCAGTTGAAGCGCTGCCGGACTAGCGTGCCGCGTGGGCCTGTCGCAAGCGACTGGGGCTACTGTCCAATGCAGGACTCCTGTTCAGGGATGCAAAATTGCGGCGGGGACGTTACGCCGCAGGGCAAGGCAGGTCAAGGGTAAAAACATGACAATGGCTTCATCGGGAAAACCCCTACAGCATGCAGCGACTACGTGGAAAAACAGCGCACCAATCGGTAACCTTCCCCTCTCTCTTGCACACATCGCGGAATGCTTCATGTTGCTCAACATCGCCATCCTGCTCGGCACCCTGGTGGCCATGGAAGGCGTCGGTACGCTGGCCCACAAGTACATCATGCATGGCTGGGGCTGGTGGCTGCACCGCTCCCATCATGAGCCCCACCTGGGCATGCTGGAAACCAACGACCTGTACCTGCTGGCCCTGGGGCTGGTGGCCGCCGCGCTGGTGGCGATCGGCAAGGCCGGGTACTGGCCGTTACACTGGGTGGGCGGCGGCGTGGCGGCCTATGGGGTGCTTTATGTTGCCGCCCACGATGGCCTGTTCCACCGGCACTGGCCGCGCAAACTGCGCCCCATGGGCCGTTACCTCAGGCGCCTGCACCGCGCGCACCGCCTACACCATGCGGTAAAGGGGCGCGAGGGCAGTGTCTCGTTCGGGTTCTTCTATGCACCGCCCTTGCAGGTGCTGGTGCGCCAGCTGCGACGTAACAGGCGCCCGCGCAACTGAACGCTAGACGCGCTCACCCGTGCCCGCAGCCGCTTCTGGGCTGACATGCCCACGGCTCACCCACCAGCCGAATGCGGCTGCGGTAAAGAACATGATCAGGCTGTACAAGGCTGCCGGCACGGCCATTGTCGCGTTGTTCAGCAACGAAGGGCTGAGGGCCAGGGCAATGGCCAGGGTGCCGTTGTGAATACCGATTTCCATGCCAATGGCGATAGCCTGGCGCTTGGGAACATGCAGCCAGCGAGGCACCCAGTAGCCCACCGCCAGGCTGAGCACATTGAACAGCAGCGCCGCCAGGCCCACCACGGGTGCGTACTCCACCACGGTCTGCCAGTCCTTGGCCAAGGCAAGCACGATGGTGAACGCCAGAAACAACGCCGCCACGATCTTCATCGGTTTTTCCATGCGCGCAGCGAATGCCGGCGCAACATGGCGGATCAGCATGCCCAAGGCCACGGGCAGCAACACGATCGCAAACACCTGCAACACCTTGGCAAATTGCAGCGGGATCGCCTGGTCAGAGGCCATGAACCAGCTCAGCGACAGGTTGACCAGCAGCGGCATGGTGAGGATCGCGATCAGTGAATTGACCGCTGTCAGGGTAATGTTCAACGCCACGTCGCCGTGCGCCAGGTGGCTGAAGAGGTTGGCGGTGGTGCCGCCCGGTGACGCCGCCAGCAGCATCAAACCGACCGCCAGGGCGGCCTCCAGGCCCAGGCCGTTGGCGATCAGGAAACACGCTGTCGGCAACAGCACGATCTGGCAGGCCAGGCCGATCAGCACCGGCTTCGGGTATTTCACCACACGGGCAAAATCGGCCAAGGTCAATGACAGGCCTAGGCCAAGCATGATAATGCCCAGGGCCAGCGGCAGAAAGGTGGTCAGCAGAGGGGAGGCGGTCATGGCGCAGTCTCGGGCCGGGGATGCCGAGCAGTTTAGGTGGCGCCGACCTGATAGCTAATTGCATATGGCCAGCTTTGGTAACCATTTGTTACCGTGATCCCTTCACCCGCGCGCTTAACGCGCATTGCAGTAACCCAGGGTGCGCAGTAGCATGCGCGCTTTTACCCAGGACTCCCCCTTCATGCCGTTCCAGCAAGGTCTGCTCGCCACGCCCGTCCCCGTGCATGCTCGTCACCTGTTCTTTTCGATCAACTCCCCAGGCGCCATACCTGCGGCGCTCGATGCACTGCTCAATGAAGTGGATGGCTTGCGTTTGACGCTGGGGGTCGGCGCACCGTTGGCCAAGGTGCTGAACGCCCGCATCGAAGGGCTTGAGCCATTCCCCGTGCTGGACGCTGCCGTGGAGAATCCGAGCACCCAGCATGCCCTGTGGCTGTGGCTGCGCGGCGAAGAGCGGGGCGACCTGTACCTGCGGGCCCAGGCGCTGGAGCAGTTGCTGAGCCCGGCGTTCAGCCTGGTTGACCATGTGGAGGGCTTCCTGCACCAGGGAGGGCGTGACCTGACCGGGTACGAAGATGGCACTGAAAACCCCAGCGATGACGATGCCGTGCACGCCGCGATCCTTGCCGAGGGTGTGCCGGGCCTGAAAGGCTCCAGCTTCGCCGCCTTCCAGCTGTGGAAGCACGACCTGCAGTATTTCAAGGCGCTGCCCCAAGAGGTGCAGGACAACATCATTGGCCGCCGGCTCAGCGACAACGAAGAGCTGGATGATGCCCCAGCGTCAGCCCACGTGAAACGCACGGCGCAGGAAAGCTTTGCACCCGAGGCGTTCATGGTGCGCCGCTCGATATCCTGGGCCGATACTCGGGGTGCGGGCCTGGCGTTCGTGGCACTGGGCAAGTCCTTTGCGGCTTTTGAGGTGCAACTGCGGCGCATGAGCGGGTTGGAGGACGGCATTATCGACGGCCTGTACCGCTTCACCCGGCCGCTGACCGGCGGCTACTACTGGTGCCCACCCATGGGCGAGGCGGGTGTGGACCTGCGCCTGCTGTTGCAAGGCTGATACGTCAAACATTCAGACACACATCTAGGCGCATCCGACGGTTTCAGGGGCTAGCCTGTGGGGGACACCGCTTCCTCAAGAGGGCCTGACCATGTACGCACGCCGCGATGTTCTGCGCGCCGGGGCGGCTATTAGCCTTATGGCGGCCGCACCGTGGCTGGCCGCCGCGCCCCAAGGCCTGCTCACACGCAAGATACCCGCCACCGGTGAAGCACTGCCCGCTATCGGGGCCGGCACGTCTGGGAGCTTTGAAGTAGAGCCGGGTTCTACGGCCTATCGCCAGCTTGAACAGGTGCTCTCGGCGTTCTTCCAAGGCGGCGGCCGGGTCATCGACACGTCGCCGAACTACGGCGGCGCCGACGCTATCCTGGGGCAACTTCTGGAAGAGGGCGGTTGGCACCGCCAGTGCTTCATCGCCACCAAGATTGCAGCCGACAGCCTCGCCGCAGCCCAGACCCAGTGGGCACAAACCCTGCGTAGCCTGCGCACGGAAAAGGTCGACCTATTGCAGGTACACAATTTGCGCGACTGGAAAACCCAGTTGCCCTATGCCCGCGAACTCAAGCAACAGGGCAAAACCCGCTATGTGGGCATCACCCATTACCTGAACAGCGGGCATGAGGAGGTTGCGGCCATCGTCCGCAGCGAGCCACTGGATTTCATCCAGGTCAACTATGCAGTCAATGCCCCTCAGGCAGCGAAGACCCTCTTGCCACTGTGCCGCGACAAAGGCGTAGCGGTGCTGATCAACCGGGCCTTCGACGATGGCCGGCTGTTCGCCCAGGTCAAGGACCAGCCGCTGCCAGGGTGGGCCCAGCAGGCTGGTATTGGCAGTTGGGCGCAGCTGTTCCTCAAGTTTGCGACCAGCCACCCAGCGGTCACCGCCGTAATCCCGGCAACCGGCCGGCCAGATCGCCAGCTCGACCAATTGAAAGCGGGTCATGGCCCATTGCTGACCCCGGCGCAGCAACAGGCGCTGATTCAGCAATTTGCGTGACGCGATGACGAACCTGCGGCGCCGTCTGCAACAGCTGCTCGATATCCAGCCCGGTGAAGCACCCGCAGTGCTCGCCGGCCTGCTGTTGTTCTATCTACTGTTCACCGGCTACTTCATGCTTAGGCCCGTGCGTGAAACCATGGGCATTGCGGGTGGTGTAGACAACCTGCAATGGCTGTTCACCGGGACTTTCATCGTCACACTGGTATGCCTGCCGTTGTTCGGCTGGCTGGCCTCTAAAGTATCGCGCAGGCTGATCCTGCCGTGGACCTATGGTTTTTTTGCCAGCAACCTGGTGTTGTTCGCCCTGCTCATGGCCCGGTCGCCTGATGCGGTGTGGACGGCCCGCGCGTTCTACATCTGGCTGTCGGTGTTCAACCTGCTGTGTATCTCGCTGGCGTGGAGCGTGCTGGCAGACCTCTTTTCCACTGAGCAAAGCAAGCGCCTGTTCGGCCTGCTTGCGGCTGGCGCCAGTTTGGGTGGGCTCACTGGGCCCTTACTGGGCGCATTGCTGGTGGCGCCACTTGGTCATGCCGGGTTGCTGGTGCTGGCGGCAGGCTTTTTGGTTGCAAGCATCCAGGCCACACGTTTTCTGCAGCGCTGGCGTGCTGCACAACCGATCACAAAGCGAGCGCCTATGCCGTCCCGGCAGCCACTGGGCGGTAACCCCTTCGCAGGTGCGACAGCGGTACTGCGTTCACCTTATCTGCTGGGCACTGCTCTGTTCGTCGTTTTGCTCGCCAGTGTCAGCACGTTCCTGTATTTCGAGCAAGCTCGCATCGTTAGCCAGACCTTTACCGACAGTACCCGGCAGACACAGGTATTCGGCCTGATAGACAGCTTGGTGCAAGCACTGGCGATTCTCACTCAACTGTTCCTCACAGGGCGCTTGGCTCGGCGGCTTGGCGTGGGCGTGCTTCTGGTGGCAGTGCCCATGGTAATGGCTATGGGCTTCATTTGGCTGGCGATGGCCCCCGTGTTCGCAGTATTCGTAGTGGTCATGGTTATACGGCGGGCCGGGGAATACGCACTGGTGCGCCCTGGGCGGGAGATGCTGTTCACAGTGCTACCGGCCGAAGACAAGTACAAGGCCAAGAACTTCATCGACACCGTGGTGTACCGAGGCGGCGACGCCATCAGCGGCTGGCTCAAACGTGCTCTGGATGTAATGGGCGAGCACCCTCAAGCTGCCATGCTGATCGGTGCGGCTATCGCCACCGGCTGGGCTGTGACCGGGGCATGGTTGGGCCGGCGCCAGGCCCGCCTGGACACCCCGGCACCCCACTGACCGCCACGCCAAATACCCGACGACCGCATATTTAACGCCACCGGTCCGATGGCGGCTGTTTAAAGCGAATCACCGCTGATGGCCGCACTCTGAACCCATGTACGGCACCGTTGCCGTGCATTCCGAAGTCATATGAGGTTTCAGACCATGGCCAACAAAGAGAACAGCCGCAGCGGCAATCAACAAGGCAGCCAGGGCGGTACCAAGAACCCAGGCAACTTTGCCAATGACCGTGAAAAAGCATCCGAAGCCGGGCGCAAAGGCGGCCAGCATTCCTCAAGCGACCAAACCGGTAAAGCCGGGCCCAAAGGCGGCCGTTCGTAAGTGAGGCTACGCGGTGCCGAGGTAACCCGGCACCGCGCATTACAGGTAGGCCACGACCCGCTTGCAATGCCGCCGAGTTGACTGACAATAGCCGGGCCCGTTCCTGTCGACTGGAATCAATGCCCGATGATGCTGACCCCGCTGTTCCCCCAAGTCTCGCCTGAAGACATCCTGTTTGTATTTGCACTCGAAGCCGAAGCCGGCCAAGTATTCGGCCACCTCAATACCGTATTTACCGGCATTGGCAAGGTCAATGCAGCTATCACGCTCACCCGTGCCATCACCCGCCATAGGCCTCGGCTGATCGTCAACCTCGGATCTGCCGGGAGTAAACGCCATGGCAAAGGCACTGTGGTGTGCTGCAACCGCTTCGTGCAACGGGATATGGATGTCACCCCCTTGGGCTTCGCCCGCTACGAGACACCTTTTTCGGATACCCCAGTAGTGCTTGAGCATGGCATGGCCATCTCGGGCTTACCCCTCGAAGCCTGCGGCACCGGTGACAACTTCGAAGTGAGCCACGGCGACGCACCCTATGACGTGGTAGATATGGAAGCCTATGTGCTGGCATTGATCGCCCGCAGAGAAAACATTCCTTTTGTCTGCCTCAAATATATTTCCGACGATGCGGGCAGTGAGGCGGCGAGTGACTGGGCCGTGCAGGTGCACCTGGCCGCCGAGGCCTTCAAGCGGGTGCTCTTCCAGCCCCGGTGAGCCACCGGGCGAACAGGCTAAACCTTCCCTGGCCAATGCAGTCACTTGAGTTATCGGTCAATCATTCAGGGGGCATGCTCAATGGCCAGGGCAATCTGGAAAGGCGCAATCAGTTTCGGGCTGGTGCATATACCGGTCGCGCTGAACACGGCGGTAAGCACTGAGCGAGTCGATTTCGACTGGCTCGACAAGCGCAGCATGGACCCGGTGGGCTACAAGCGCATCAACAAGGTGACTGGCAAGGACATCGACAAAGAGCACGTGGTCAAGGGTGTGGAGTATGAAAAGGGCCGCTATGTGGTTATCAGCGAAGACGAAATCCGCAAAGCCCGCCCGGAAGCCACCCAGACCATCGATATCTTCTCGTTCGTCGATGCCGGGGAAATCCCTCTGCAGCACTTCGACACGCCTTACTACCTGAGCCCCGACCGCCGGGGCGGCAAAGTGTATGCGCTACTGCGCGAAACACTGGCAAGCACCGGCAAGGTGGCGCTGGCCACCGTGGTGTTGCATACCCGTCAGCATTTGGCCTTGCTCAGACCGCTGGAGGACGCCCTGGTGATGATTACCCTGCGCTGGCCTGAAGAGGTGCGTGGCCTGGATACGCTGGAGCTGGACACCACTGTTACGCAAGCGAAGCCAGACAAGCGCGAACTGGATATGGCCAAGCGGCTGGTCAAGGACATGTCTGGGAGCTGGGCGCCCGATGAGTATCATGATGCGTTCAGGGAAACGATCATGGAGCTGGTGGAAGAAAAGGCCAGCAAGGGCAAGATCGAAACGGTCGAGAAGGGCGATGCAGGCGGCACCGAGAAAAGCGCCGATATCATCGATCTTACCGAACTGCTAAAACGCAGCCTCGGGGGGAAAGCAGCTGCGGCAACAAAGAAGAAAACCGCACCCGAGAAAAAGCCGGCCAAGCGTTCGCGCAAAGCGTCGTGAACGCGTCAGAGGGTTTCCTGCAGCCCCGTCAGATAGTCGCCAAACCCTTCCCGGGCGCGGCTCTCGCGGCGGCTGCTGGTGGCCACGCTGTGCTGCCCGCTCCAGCTGATGGCAACCCCTAACGCCTCCAGCCCCCTGACCAGTTGCACATCCTCATGTGCTGCGAGCGCCTTGAAACCACCCACCAGTGCGTAAGCATGCGCACTCACCCCCAGGTTGGCACCATGAATGTGGCGGTGCCCGTCCTTGTCGTCGTAACGGCTGTGATACAGCCGGCGCAGCGCGGCCTTCTGCCATGGCTCCCACCGCTGCACATGCACCGTCCCACAAACCACCTCCGTGCCGCATCCCAGCTGCGATACCAGCCAGTGCAACGGCACCTGGCTGTCGGCATCGGTGCAGGCCAACCAGGTGGCGCCACGGTCCAGCATCCAGGCGGCGCCGGTACGCCGGGCTTCGCCCACGTTACCGGCCTCAATCGCCACAGTTTCGATGCCATGGCGCAGCGCAACCGCGGCGGTGCTGTCGGTACAGCGGTCAAGCACCACAACGATTTCAACCCTGTGCCCCGCATCCCCGGCATATCGGGCAGCCAGCAGCGCAGCCTTGAGGCAGCGGCCCAGGCGCCGGGCTTCATTGTGGGCAGGGATGACGATGCCGATCATAAGCAGGTCTCGTCGAGGTCGACCACGCTTGGCTGGGCGGACCAGTACGCCATGATGAAATCCGCTTCCTCGTGGCAGAACAGAGGATAGAGGGGAAGGTGCTTTTCCAGCATGCGGTGTACCTCGCGGCCATCTTGAGGGCAACCTGCGATGGGGTGCTTCCAGTGGCAGGTCAGCAGCCCGCCGTCATAGGTAAGGCTGGCGACCGACTGCTCGATAACCTGCAACCAGTCTGCAGGGTCCAGGTAATAGCCCACCTCGCTCAGTACGATCAGGTCGAACTGCCCCCCAGGCCAATCCGCTGGCAAACGCGCCACCTCTGCGTGCACGTGGGGGGCCTCGGCGAGCCGGCCAAGGGTGAGCCTGATGGCGGTAGGGTCGAGGTCCTGGCACACCAGCGCTCCACAGCGCTCGGCCAGCATGACGCTGAGCTCGCCATTGGCGCACGCCGGCTCGAAGACGCGCTGGTAGCACTGCCGCGGCAGGCTGGCCATCAGCAGGTCCCGCTTGCGCTTCTCGTACCAGCGTGTTCGAAAAGCCCAAGGGTCCTCGTTCGTGGCATACAGGTCGGCGAAATACTCGGCGTCAATGCTCATGGCAGCTCCATTCACAGGAAGACCAGTTCGAAGGGTTGCAACAGGCAGTCCAGCAAGTCTGGGCGCAGCACCGGTGGGTTGCAGCCATCCGGTTCAAACTGGCTGGCGTGCGCGGCGATTGCCTTGCGCTTGCGCCCCACCTGGCCTTCATCCAATTGCAAGCGATGGGCCCGTGGCCACGGCAGGCGGGGGTCATCGGGCTGGGCCCAATGCCAGGCCCAGACGGGCACCTCGGCCAGTTGCACCTTGCGGGCAAGGGCTGCCTGGGCCGCCGCCCGGCCGACCGCTTCGTGATCGCAGTGCCCATCGCCCCGCCAGGTGGCCATCAGCAAATCGTCAGGCCGTAGCAGCTGCGTGAGGTGGCTGACCAGAAACGCTTCTTCGCGGGGCAGCTGGCCATCTTTGAGATTGAGCCGTCGCCAGTCCAGGCGGCCGGGGTCCAGGTTAAGTTGCTGCAGCGCCAGACGGCTTTCCTGAGGCCGCTGGCGGCGCAAGCGATGCTCGGTCCAGTGGCTGGACCCAGGGTGGCTGCCTTCGCCATCGGTGGCCGAGACAAGCACCAAGTCCTCCTCTCGCCCCCTGAACCCGGCCAGCAGGCCGCCGGCCATGAGAATCTCGTCGTCCGGGTGCGGCGCGATCAGCACCAGGCGCCGCCCAGGTGGACACAGCTGGTGGGCATCCAGCCACGTGGCGCGGGCCAGATGGGCGGATTGCTGCCAGGCAGACCACGGCGTGCCAGGGCTTTCTTCGATCAGGTTTTCGCTCATAACTGCCATGCTCCAGCGGGTACCTGTGTGAGTTGTTGGCCCAGTACGGCCAGGTCGCGCTCTGCGTGGCTCTGGCGGATGAACACCGGCAGGTCCGCGCTGAGCCGGGCGAAGTGGCTGCTGCGGCAGAACGGGGTGGCCCCCAGGGCCCGGCCGACGTGGCTGATAACCTGTTCGACCGCCTGTTCGACCTGCGCGCGGGTACGGCGCACCTGCAGGCTGGCATCGGCTTGCGGCTGGTGGTCGATCCAGGCGGCGCATTCACGCAGGGCTGCCTTGGCGCCGTACAACGCAGCATCCACTGCGCCCAGGTGCGCATCGGCGTGGGGGTCACGGTGCGGCTTGCTGCAGTGCTCGCGCAGGTAGCCAGCCAAGGCCTCGGCGGCGCCGTACCAACAGGCGGCGATACCGCCGCCGCCGTGCCAGAAGCCAGGCCGTGACAGGTATTGGCCGGGCTGGCCGACCAGCACGCCCGGGGTATCGTCGAACTCGATTTCAACGCTGGCGGTGGTGGCCATGCCGACCGCCTGCCAGCGTTTGCTATTCAAGCCCTGGCCGGGCTGTGGTAGCTCGATGGCGACCAATTGCGGACGCATTTCTTCGTCCCACGCCGTGATCAGCGCGTGGTCGACCTGTAAGGCACCCGAGCACCAGGCCTTGCGCCCGCCCAGGCAAACCTGGTTGCCATCCCGCGCAGCGATAACGGCCCGAGCGTCAGGGGGCTCGGCCGCCCACACGCCCCAGATTCCGTTTGCAGCGTAATGAGCGGCGCCACATTCGGCCATGATCGCCAAAGCATCGGTATGGCCCTCGTAAAGCTTCGCCAAGGCCAGATCGCACCCAGCCACTCGGGCAAGGGCTTGCCAGCGCCGCAACGTGTCGCCCTGGCCGGGCAGCGGCAACTGATCCAGATGATTGGCTTGCAGAGCCTGGAGCAGCGGCGGCAATTGCGTATCCAGGCTGAGCGGTTGCGGGCGCTCGCCGAAGGGGCGCAGCACGCGGTCCAGGTGGGTCAGGTCGAGGTCCTGCGCGGTGGTCATTGGCGTCCCTCCTTGGCTTGGTACTGGGCAATCATTGCTCCAGGCCCAATTGTCGGCGCATGCGCGCGGTAATGGACTGCCGGGTATTGCCCAGCGCTGCCCAAGGGTCGTCCACCTCGGCTAGACGCTGCGCGAGGTTGGCGATGGTCCACTGATTGGCGGCCTTGAGCTGGGCCAGTTCTTCCCGCCAGATAGGCACGGATACTGGCAGGCCTTCGCGGGCACGCAGCGAATAGGCACAGGCAGTAGTGGCACCTTTGCCATTGCGTAGGTAGTCAATGAAAATACGGCCCACCCGGTTTTTTGGGCCTGAGACTGACGTCAGCCGGTCCGGGAACAACTGGGCTAGGTAAGTCACAATGGCGTGGCTGAACGCTTTCACCTCTTCCCAGCCCGCCCGGCGCGTCAGCGGCACCACCAGATGAATGCCTTTGCCGCCGCTGGTCTTGATGAACACGGTGAGCCCTAGTTCATCGAGCAGGGTCAAGGTCAGCTGGGTAGCCTCGAGCATGGCTTTCCAGGGCAGGGCCGGGTCAGGGTCCAGGTCCAGGACGAACCGGTCCGGCTTGTCGAAGTTGCTATCGATTGCATTCCAGGTGTGCAGCTCAAGCATGTTCATCTGTACGGCCCCCAACAGGGAATCTGGCCGATTGATGACCATGGCAGCCTGGCCCGCTTCGGCCTTGTCGTAGCTGCGCAGGTGAGGGATGTGCAACTGCTCGGCGTTCTTCTGAAAGAACAGCTCACCCTCAAGCCCATCGGGGGCACGCACCAACGCCACGGGTCGGTGCTTGAGTTGCGGGATGATCCACTCACTGACAGCAGCGTAATAGTGGGCAATTTCGCGCTTGGTGACGCCCGTACTGGCGTCGATCACCCGGTCCGGGTGGGTCAGGCGCAGTTTGCCCAGATCTTCCGGTAGCTCAGTGGCTTTGCGCCTGGCGGTGCTTTTGCCGGACATGGGTTGCTCCAGGTCTATGTGGCGGGCGGGTTTATCGTGCCGCAGCCCATGGAACACCGCGTGGCGAACAATGCCGTCACGGGTCATCTGCGCGTAGGTAACTTCTGCCAGTAACACTGGTTGCAGCCAGTGAACGCCCCGCGCCTCTGCGCCAGTCGGTGGGTGGGCCAGCGCAGGCTCAGCCACCTGCAACGGTTCGAGGCGGGCAAGCAGGCTGGCCAGCGTTGCTGCGCTGAACCCGGTGCCCACCTTGCCGGCATAGCGCAGCTGATGCTTTTCACCGTCATGCAGGGCCAGGAGCAAGGCGCCGAAGCCTTTCCGGCTGCCTTTGGGGTCTGTGTAGCCAACCACTACAAACTCTTGGCGGCGACCGCACTTGAGCTTGATCCAGTCAGCGCTGCGCTTACCCAGGTAGGGGCTATCGGCGCGTTTGCCGATAAGCCCTTCCAGCCCAAGGCGACAGGCACTCTGGAGCAACGAATCAACCGGCTGATCGAAATCTGCCGAATACATCAGCCGCCCATCGGCACTGTGTTGTAGCAGCTGGTGCAGGGTGGCACGACGTTGCTGCAAGGGCAGGGGACGAAGGTCTTCACCGCCCAGGAACAGCAGGTCAAAGACGTAATAGACAATGGCATCATCCTGCTCGGTGTCGAACGCATTTTGCAGCGCCTGGAAATCGGCCACCCCCTCGGCATCGTTGACCACCATCTCGCCGTCGAGCCAGGCTGAATCCAACCCCAGTGCACGCAACGCCGCGACCTGGCCTGGCATCTTGGCGGTCCAGTCATGACCGTTACGGGTAAAAAGGCGGATATCCTCCCCGGCGACACGGGCGAGAATGCGGTAGCCGTCGAACTTCACCTCATAGCGCCATTCACCACGGGGCGCCGTTTCAACCAAGGTTGCCAGTTGTGGTTCAAGCGCTGTCGGCAGCCCGGCGCCCGTTGGCTTGCGTGCAGCCGCCTTGGCTCTCGGTTTTTTGGGCAATTTGGCTTTCGGTATCAAGGTGCGGTCACTGAGCACACTGTCGGGCTGCTCATCCACCACGACGTACTCGCTTTCGGGGCGGGCCTGGCTGTCATTGGATTTGACCAGCATCCACTGCTCTTTCTTGCCCGCCATCCGTGTGCGAAACAGGTTCCACACGCCGCCCAGCTTTTCGCCCTGCAAGCGGAAGCGCAGCTTGCCTTTGGCATAAGCCTCGGCCGGGTTGCCTTCGGGCTCCCATACGCCTCTGTCCCACACAATGACATCACCGCCACCGTAGTGGCCTTCAGGGATATGCCCCTCAAAGCTGGCGTACTCGAGCGGATGATCTTCTACGTGCACCGCCAGCCTTCGTACTTTCGGGTCCAGGGAAGGGCCTTTGGGTATGGCCCAGCTCTTCAGCGTGCCTTCAAGTTCCAGGCGGAAATCGTAGTGGAGGTGGCTGGCATCATGTTTCTGGATGCAGAACTGCAAGGCATGGGCGCGCTTGCGCTTGCCCCCTTGGCCACTGGGCTCCGGCGTGGCATCAAAATCGCGCTTGCGTGCATATTCCGCTAGGGACCTTGCCATCACTGGCTCCACACCATGAGTGTCTTGGTGTTGGGAGGCAACCGTGGAACAGGGAGTTCAATAAATCGGATAGCCCGGAAAAACTCTGAATCTTCCTGCGCCGGGCAGAGTCGACCACAAGTGAGCCACTTGAAGGAGACGCCACATGGCCAAGCCAAACGACCCCAAGCCCTACACACCCACTGAGATCGACAACATTGAAGACCGCATGGGCAGCGTGCACGAACTGGATTTCAGTGAACGCCTGGACGAGCGGCGAGGGCGGGTGGGTGATGAACGGCCTGCAGGTGACATCGAGCAGGAGTTCCCCGCTGAGCGCGTGGCCGAAAGCGGCATGACCGGGGGCGAGGCCCTGACCGACAGCCTGCACGAAGACAACGTGACCTACGATGACCTGAGCCCTGACACGCTGCTGGATGAAACCGGCGCGCGCGACCCGCACGAACCCGGCCATGGCGGCCCGGCAGATATGGAGCTTACCGAGGTGGATGCCGACGAAATTGGTGGTGGTATCGGCCTGGATGAAGCTGAACTGGCCCGCTCCGCGCCGCTGGACGGCGAGCCATGGAGCGATGATGTAGTTGACGAAGATGACCGGAGCCCACAATGAGCGAATTACGATGCGCCTGCACTGAATGTTCCTGCACGGTCAATGCCGTGCCGCAGAATGGCAAGGCCTACTGCTGTGAAGCCTGCGCCACCGGCCACCGCAGTGGCGACCCATGCCGCATGCCGGGCTGCACCTGCGGACAGGTAGCCCAGAAGAAAGAGAGCAGCGTCGATAACGCGCTCGATGAAACCTTCCCCGCCAGCGACCCCATCTCGCCCTGAGCATAGGCTGCCACGCGACCCCGCTGCTCAAAGCGGGGTCGTTAGCTGCTAGCCACTCCCCCCCCATCTGCCCCATGGCTTATGTCTGCGCAGGCTTCTCGTGCTGACGCATGGCCCTTGCACGCTTCTCCAGCACTAGGTAAGTGATCACTGCCAATACCAGGGGGATGAGGTAGTACAGCGTGCGGTAAGCCAACAGGGCTGCCACCAGGCTGCCCTGGGCTATCTGCCCTTGTAGCAGGCCAAGAAACACGGTTTCCAGCACACCCAACCCGGCAGGGATGTGGGCCACCACTCCCGCCACGCAACTGATCAGCAGAATGCCCAGAATGGACGGGTAGAAGGCCTCGTCTGGCAACAGCCAGAAGATAAGCAGCGCCATCATTGCCCAGTTGCTGGCGCCCAGCACCACCTGGCAAACCGCCAGGCGCAGCGAGGGCAAGGTGAGTTCATGCTCGCGCCAGCGCCAGGTACGCTTGGTCGCAAATCCGCACGCCAGTACATAGCCTAACGACACCGCCAGCAACAGGAAGCCGATCATCTGCAGGCCGGTCGTGCCCACTGCCCAGTGGGACGGCAGCTCTACCAGACGCAGGGCAAACACGCTGCCAGCGATCAACATGTAGCCCATCCAGTTGGTCAACAGCCCCAAGGTCAGGATGCGGGTGATGGTGGGGGTGTCCAGCCCCAGGCGCCCGTACAAGCGATAGCGCAGGGCAACACCGCCTACCCAGGTGGTGAAGTTGAGGTTGAACGCATAACACACGAACGCGATGGGCAACACTTGCCTGGCCGGCAGCCGGTGGCCGGTGTAGGCACGCGCCAGCAAGTCGTAGCTGGCGAAGATCAGGAAACTGCACAACGCCATGACCAGCCCGATCGCCAGGGTGCCGGGTTTGTAGGCCATCAGCGACTGGCGCACCTCGTTCCAGTCCAGGTTGCGCGCCAAAGTGAACAGCAGTGCCGGGATCAGAATCAGGAACAATACGGTGAATAGGCGCTTGGCCCAGGTCTGCCAACGCTTGCGCTCCATCAGGTGTTGCCCTCGTTCAAGTTGCCTTGGGTCGCCACTTCCGGTTGCTGCGGTTCCAGCCGCTTGCGGTGGGCCGGAAACCAGCCGGCAATGCGCGGGAAGTGGCGTACTGCGTGGAAGCACAAGAAAATCAACGGTGCACGCCACCAGTAGCCCCGGATCATGCGCTCCAGGGTCACAGGCTTGCACTGCTCACTGGCCAGGGACTGCAAGTGCTGGTACAGCTGCTGGTTGAAGGCGTGGTCGCGGATGAACAGGTTGGCTTCCAGGTTGAACGACAGGCTCAGGGGGTCGAGGTTGCTGGAGCCCACCGTAGCCCACTGGTCATCGACCAAGGCCACCTTGCCGTGCAGGGGGCGGCGGCAATATTCGTGTATACGCACGCCATCGCGCAGCAGGTAGTTGTAGAGCAAGCGCGACAGTGCACGTACCCAGCGCATGTCCGGCTCGCCCTGCATGATCAGCGTGACCTCTACACCCCGCCGTGCGGCGTTACGCAGTTCGCGCAGCAGCCGGTAGCCCGGGAAGAAATAGGCGTTGGCCACCACGATACGTGAACGCGCGTTGCGCAGTGCTTCGAGGTAATACGCTTCTATGGCGGTGCTGCGTTGCCCGTTGTCACGTTCCACCAGCACGGCAGTGATGTCGCCAGTGGGGGCGGTAACAGGGCGCACGTCACTCGGCGGTTCCAGCACCGGGGACATCAGCCGACGGCTCACCGCGTGCACCTGTGCGACCACGGGCCCGGTGACTTCAACGGCGTAATCCTGTTTGGCCATGGGCCCGAAATCACCGAGGTGATCGGCGCTGTAGTTGATCCCGCCAATGAAGGCGCGCTGGCCATCGATCACCACGATCTTGCGGTGCAGCCGCCTGAACAGGTTGGTCCGCATGCCTGCCAGGCGCGGTTGTGGGTCGAAGAGGTGGAAACGCACGCCGGCATCGGTCATGGCCGCAATGAAATCGGCCGGCAAATCTGCCGTGCCGTAACCGTCAGCCACCACCTCGACCCGCACCCCCCGACGGGCAGCATCCGCCAGCACCCGTTGCAGCTGCTGGCCCACCTTGTCGTCGTAGATGATGAAGGTTTCCAGCAGGATCTCCTCCCGGGCCTGGGCCATGGCCTCGAAAACCCGGGGGTAGTACGCCTCGCCATTGATCAACAGTTCGACGCTGTTGCCCTCTACCCAAGGTCGTTTCACACACTGATCTCCGCAGCCAGAGGGGCGTGGTCGGACAAGTGCGACCACGGGTAATTGGACAGCACCTGGGCCTTGGCCGGCATGCCGTTGCGCACGTAGATGCGGTCCAGCCGCAGCAGCGGCAGGCGCGCGGGAAAGGTGCGTGCCGGCGCACCGAAGCGCTCACCGAACGCCTCTACCAGCGACTGCGACAGCACCGCGTCAGCCTTCAGCCGCCAGTCGTTGAAATCGCCGGCGATGATCACGGGGGCTTTGGCCGGCAAGCGCTCCAGCAAGGCCAGCAGCAGTTTCACCTGGCTCTGCCGGTGGGCTTCCCGCAGACCCAGGTGCACGCAAATGGCATGCACCTCATCGTGCCCGGGCACCTGCAGTTGGCAGTGCAGCAGGCCGCGCTCCTCGGTGCCTTGCACGGTCACGTCGAGGTTCTGCGAGCGCAGGATCGGGAACTTGGACAGCAGCGCGTTACCGTGATCGCCATGGGGGTACACGGCATTGCGGCCGTAGGCAAACTGCGGCCACATACTGTCGGCCAGAAACTCGTACTGGGGGGAGGCCGGCCAGCCGGGGTGGCGCAGCGCGTGCTGCGCATGGCTGCCATGCACCTCCTGGAGAAAAACAAGGTCTGCACCGGTGGCCCTTACCGCCTCGCGCAGCTCCGGCAGGATGAAACGCCGGTTGAAAAAGGTAAAACCCTTGTGCACGTTAAGCGTGAGCACATTCAGCCGATGCACGGCTGTGCGGCTCTCGGCGGCGGGGTGGGGCGCAGATAGCGTCGAATTCAAAGCTCTACCTCAGGTTCAGTACCGGGTTCGGTCATCAGGTCGTGGTCCAGGTGCAGTTTTTCCAGCAGGCGCCGTGCGTCATACGGGGCGTGGACCTTTTGATCGTTATCGAAGTAGCAGTACACGTCACGCGATGCCTTGCGGGGCGGCGGGCCCGGTACGATCAGCCGTGCGTCGTCCGCCTGGTCGCCCTTGGTCCATCGCTCGATGCGGTGCTTCCAGCGGCGCAGGGCGGCAACCGTATAGCCGCTGCTGTACAGCTCCACATCGCCATGCAACCGCATGTACACGAAGTCAGCCGTAAGGTCCTCGGCATAGGGCCACTTGCCTGCGCTATCGGCCACCACCAGGGCAAGGTTGTGGGCGCGCAGCAGGTCGACGAAGGCGTCGCACATGAAACTGTCGTGGCGCACCTCCACCGCGTGGCGCAAGGGTGTATTGCCGGTGATCTCAGCACCGCCGTTGCCCTTGAGCCGTTCACTGCAGTTCTTGACACAACGCCGGGCCGCGGCCCGGTCGTGGGGCAACAGTTGGAAGAACTCGGCGAAGCGGGCTTGATCGAACTGCATGTTGGGCGGGAACTGCCACAAGAACGGGCCTAACTTGTCGCCCAACATGAGCGGCCCTGACGCAAAGAAGTTGGCCAGCGGCTCCTTGATGTCCTTCAACCGGCGCACATGGGTGATATAGCGCGGCGCCTTGACTGAAAACACGAAATCATCGGGCGTGGCCTGGGCCCAGCCAAGATACCGCTCAGGTGTTTGCAGGCTGTAAAACGAGCCGTTTATCTCGATGGTGTTCACCGCCCGTGAGGCGAAGGCGAGTTCATCGTCCTGCCGCAAGCCCTGGGGGTAGAAATCCTTGCGCCATGGGCCATAGCGCCACCCTGAAATGCCAATGCGCACGTCGCTCACGGTCCCTCCTTACTGCTTGTCGCCCCGTTCATCCATGCGACCGATGCAGCTACCCGGTGGTTCAGCCACTGATGCCCAGCGGCGCATGGCGGGTGGATTGAACTTTGCCGGCCACTGCGCTTCCACCGTTCAGCAGGAAGGCAATGCACCACGCACTCAAACGAGCCTTCTGGAGACAGGCATGGCCAGACACATCATCCATTTCACCGGCCCCATCAACTCGTCGACGTGCGGCAACCTCATCAATACCTGTACCAAGGCCCTGAACCAGGGTGCAGAGGTGCTGCAACTGAACATCGCGACCATGGGCGGTGAGTGCAGCTACGGGTTTACCCTGTACAACTACCTGCGGGGCCTGCCTGTCAGTGTGCATACCCATAACCTGGGTACCGTGGAGTCGATGGGCAATATCCTGTTTCTGGCGGGCGATCACCGTACCGCCTGTACCCACAGCAAGTTCCTGTTCCACCCGTTTCACTGGACCTTGCACGGCTCGGTCGACCATGCGCGCATGGCCGAATACGCCATGAGCCTGGACTATGACTTGCGTCTGTATGCAGAAATCGTCTTGGAACGTACCCAGGGCGGCAGTGAAGTACTGGACGTGCCGCGTTACCTAATGGCGGCCCCGCGCATACTCGGCCCGCAGGAAGCGTTGGACAGTGGTCTGATCCACGGGATAGACGAGATGCCGATCGAGGCTGGCGTATGCCAATGGAGTGTTCACGCCTGATAACCGCGTTGTGGCAGCCTGCTAACGGACAGAGGCGGCGGTGGAGGCGTCACAGGCGAGCAGGGAGCGGATAAGGTCCTTTATCTCGCCTTTCAATGCCGCGACATGGTCGATATGGGCAAAGCGAAAGTCAGCGATCTCGTGCATGGCGCAGGGCTTAGGGGCGTCGTCAAACTCCGCTTCGAACACGTAATGCATCCGTTCGGTGGATTCGTGGCGCATCAACAGCGTGAGGTTCATGGCCTGCAGGCCAGTTTCTTCGAGCAGCTCACGCTCCGCCGCCTGGGCGGGTGTCTCACCGGGTTCGACCTTGCCGCCGGGCAGCGTCCACGGCGCTTTGTGCTTGCGCACCCACAGCCATTTGTGGCCGTGCTTGCCATGGCGGCAGATGATGGTGGCGCGGGCTTTGGTCGATTTCATGCAGGCTCCTGGTGACGCATATTCCTATGAGGAATTAGTCACCAGGAGACACACATTGGTGTCTTGAGGGCACGTCAATCCCGACGAACGGTCAGTAAGGCACAGACCCGTGCAGGTTTTCGATAGCCTCTACCAAGTCGTCGTAGCCAACCGGCTTGTTCAGGTGGCGGTCGAACCCGGATTGCCGAGACTTGTGCTGGTCGGCGCTGGCCCCATAGCCTGTCAGGGCAATCGCCGGCACATGCTTTAGATGGTCTAGCGCACGGAGTGCCCGAATCAGAGCATGGCCATCCATCACCGGCATACCGATATCGGACAGGATGATGTCGTAACGCCCCGTTTGCGCGGCCGCCAGGGCCTGTTGCGGGTCACTGAAGGCACTTACCCGGGCGCATTCCATTTCCAGCAACTGCTGCATCACATCCAGCACCTCCGGCGAATCGTCCACCAGCAACACATGGATGCCGCTCAGCCGGCCATCGGTGTCGGGGGCGCTGGGTGCCACCGGTGTGGCCCGGCCGGCGTGCGCCAAGGGCAGGGTGACGGTAAAGGTGCACCCCTGGCCGATGCCAGCCGACTGCGCATGCACAGTGCCGCCGTGCGCTTCGACCAGTTGCCGCACCAGCGACAGCCCGATGCCCAGGCCCTCGCGGGCCGGGTGCCCCCCTTGGGGAGCAGCCTGGCTGAACAGGTCGAAGATGTGCTCCAGGCTGTCTGGCGTGAGGCCGATGCCCTGGTCGATGACGCGCAGCGACACCTTCGCCTCGTCGTGGCTCAGCGCCAAGCGGATCGGGCTGCCGGGCGGGCTGAACTTGATGGCGTTGTTCAACAGGTTCCAGATCACCTGTTCCAGGCGGGTGTTGTCGCCATCGATATACAGCGGCAAACCGTCGGCTGGCAGCTCCAGCAGCACGCCCGAGGCCGGCTGCTCACTCACCACCACGGCGTGGATGCCTTGCACGATGGCCGACACATCCACGGGCTCGGTCTTGAGCTTGAGTTTGCCGGTGCGAATGCGCGCCACATCCAGCAGGTCATCAATGATGCGTGCCTGGCTGGTGACCGCATCACGAATGGTCGCCACCGCCTTGCTCGCAGCGCCCATGTGCACCACGGATGGCAAGCGCCGAAGGATCTCGGCGTTGAGCTGGATGAGGTTGAGCGGGTGCTTGAGCTCGTGCGACATGATGGCGAAGAACTCATCCTTCAGGTGGCTGTTGCTCTGCGATTCGGCCAACTGCTTGCTCTGCTCGTCGTGCAGCCGTTTGAGGCCGGTGAGGTCGCGGGCGATCTTGACGAAGCCGCGCAGGGAGCTGCCCTTGAGGCGTGAGATTTCACCGCTGGAAAAGAAGCGGCTGCCGTCCTTGCGCACATGCCAACGCTCGTCCTGGCCCCGGCCATTCACCCGGGCGGCGTGCAGTTCGTGCTCGGGCACACCGTGCTGGCAGTCTTCTTCAGTGAAGATGAGCTGGTAGTGCTGGCCCATCACCTCGGCCTTGCTGTGGCCGAAAATCAGCGTGGCACCGGTGTTCCAGTCGGTGATCAGGCCCTGTTCGTCCAACAGAATGATGGCAAATTCATGGGTGCTTTCGGCCACCACCCGCATGCGCTCTTCGCCCAGGCGTACGCGTTCTTCGGCGGCGCGGCTCTTGCTGATGTCGATGAAGGTGAGTACCGCGCCGTCGATCTTCTTTTCGCTGGAGCGGTAGGGCAGCAACCGCGCCAGGTACCAGTGCTGGTCCTTGCCGCCAATTTCCCGCTCGATGATGTGCTCGCCTTTGACCACGGCCCGGGCATCATCCCCCAAGGCGGGGTAGTCCAGCCGGTGGGTGATGTCGAGCAGGGAGCGGCCGGTGTCCACCGGCAGCATGTTGAACAGGTCGGTGGCGCGGGGGGTGAACCAGCGGATGTGCAGGTTGCGGTCGACAAACACCGTGGCGATATCGGTACTGGCGATCAGGTTGCTGAGGTAGTCGTTGACCTTGTCGGTTTCCTCGACCTTGTTCTTCAGCTCGTAATTGACCGTCAGCAGTTCCTCGTTGATGGACTGCAGCTCTTCCTTGCTGGTTTCCAGCTCTTCGCTGGCCGAGCGCAGCTCTTCGTTGATCGCCTGCATCTCTTCGTTGGAAGCGGTCAGCTCTTCGCTGGAAACTTCCGACTGCTCAATGGTTTCCTGCAATTGCAAGCGCGTGCGCTGCAGTTCGCGCTCAAGGTTGTTCAGCACCATGCTGTCGGTTTGGCGGATGGCGCCCGGCAACGGGAGTGACAGGTCTGGCGCGCGCTCGTCGAACACCACCAGCAGGTACTCGCCGGTGCTGAACTCATCCTTGTGGGGCTGAACCGTTATTTCCACCTGGGAGCGCTGTTCACCTTCGCCCAGGTCAACCGGCCGGGAAGTGACGGCTTCGCTACCCTGGCGTGCCTGGAATAACGAACTGCGCAGGGCCAGGCGCAAGCTGGGCAACACCAGGTTGAGCAGGTTACGGCTCAGCTCGCCGCCACCTAGCTGCATGTAGCGGCCAACCCCTTCACTCAGGTGCAGGATGGTGCCTTCGCCGTCGATGATGAGGCTGGGTGGGGTGCATCGCGCCAACGCCCGATGGTGGACTTCGGCGAAATCAGGCTTGCGTGCTGCTTTTGCCTTGCCTGGAATACGCACCTGCAGGTTGGGCAGGTCGGCCCCTGTCAACTGGCGCCCGGAACGCGGGTTGCTATGGTTGACTTCGCGCGCGCGGTAAATACGGTTGCGTTTGTCGACCACGGCAAACAGCTCACTGGCGAGCTCGGCGGACTCGGATGTGCCCAGAAACAGGAAGCCGCCCGGGCGCAGGGCAAAATGGAACATCCGCAGGATGTCCTTCTGGATCTCCCGGTCGAGGTAGATGAGCAGGTTGCGGCAGACGATCAGGTTCAACTGCGAGAACGGTGGGTCAGACAGCAGGTTGTGCCGCGCAAACAGTACCTTCTCGCGGATTTCCTTGCGCACGTGGTAGTGCTGGTCTTCCCTGACGAAGAACTGGCGTAGCCGGGAAGGCGGCACGTCGGTCACGATCGATTCCGGGTACGACCCCTGGCGGGCATTGACGATGGCCCGTTCGTCCAGGTCGGTGGCGAACACCTGCACCTGGCTGGCGCGCTGTTCCACGGCAAGTTGCTCGCAGGCAAGGATGGCCAGGCTGTACGCTTCTTCGCCGGTGGAGCAGCCGGCAGACCAGATGCGAATCTCGCCTGCACCTTCGCTGGGGTCCGGTTCGCTGACCAGCTGTGGCAACACGTGCCGCTCCAGGGCCTCGAAGGCTTCCCGGTCGCGGAAGAAATTGGTAACGCCAATCAGCATGTCAGCGAGCAGGGCTGCCGACTCGTCCTGGTGTTCTTCAAGGTAATGCAGGTAGGCGGCCAGGTCGGGCTGACCGGTCACGTGCAGCCGCCGTTCGATACGGCGCAGCACGGTCGCGCGTTTGTAATGCTGGAAGTCGTGGCCGGTGACGCTGCGCAGTTGCAGCAGTATCTCCTCAAGCAGGGGCTCGGAGGCTTGCGGGTCGCCTGCCCGAGTACCCAAGGCAGGTGGCAGCGTGTCGTCGTCAATGCGAGGCAGCTTTACCTGGCAGGCGTTTTGCCACAGCTCCATGAGTTTCTGCGCCAGTTCCGCAGCCGGCAGCACCACATCCACCAGGCCGGTCTCGATGGCGGCCCGGGGCATGCTGTCGTATTGCGCATCGTCCGGGCTCTGCACCAGGGTCACGCCGCCTTGCTCCTTGATACGCGAAAGGCCCACCGCGCCGTCCGCGCCGGTACCGGACAACACGACGCAGAACGCATGGTCCTTGTGCACATCGGCCAGGTCACGGAAAAACAGGTCGATCGCCACGTGGTCGCCGCGGCGCCGGTTGGCCGGTGCCACACGCAGGTAACCGTCGTTGGTTGAGAGCCGATTGGCAGGCGAAATGACGTAGACGTGGTTGCGCTCGATAGGCACCGGCTCGGTGACCTGGCGCACTGGCATGCTGGTGGTTTCCTGGATGATGCGGTCGGCGACGCTTTGATGGTCGGGCGACAGGTGCAGCACGATGACAAAGGCCATGCCGGAGTCAGCCGGCATTTGCCGGAACAAGGTGCAGATGGCCTCCATGCCACCCGCCGAGGCGCCGATGCCGACCACGGGGAAGTCCAGGTGGCTGGGGCTGAGATTCGACGGGTGGGGCGCGGCGGGCTGGTTAGCGGTCGACTTCATGGCGGTGCCTTGTACAGACCTGACAGACAGCCCATCGACGCATCGCCGGGCAGGAAGGCGGCCATTATAGGCACTGCACCTGGGGATTCGCGAGCGCTCTGATTTTACGCCAATGGTTGGCCCGCAAGTTTTTGGCATCCTGGCGCGCCGGGGCCGCTGTGCAGCCCAGGCTTCACATCCGATGGAATTTTTGGCCCGCCCCAAGACTCCATCCTTGGGTCATCCATGGAAAAGAGGAGGGTCGAGCGATGCCTAGTCCCCAGCTGTACATCATCGACTACAAGCTTCACGGGGAGCTGCGCAGTTTCATCATCCGCCTGGAGCGCATGGACAATGCAGAGGCGTGGCACTGGGCGAGCTGTGATGCCGGCATTGGCATCATCCCGAAATTCGGGCGCGAGAAAATCCGCAAGGTCAGCCGGCCAATGGCTGAACGGTACGGTGTTACCGACGTGAGCTGGCGTATTTCAGGCAGCAAGCCCAACCAGTCAGTTGAAGACCCGGCGACCACTGCCTGAAACCATGGTTGATAACGCCCTGTCAGGCCCCTGACTCGGGATCACTGGCAGGCACGGCTGGCCGGTTTTGTTCGTCATCTGCTATGCCAGGGTCTGTGTCAGGGTCATCCACCCGGTCGTTACGCCGGTCTGGTTCGAGTTCCGGCCAATCATCCTGCACGTTACCGCCACCCATCCAGTGCCTGGTACTCATGTTTGCGCCCTCCGTCCGGGTAAAAGGGCCCGCCTATGGGCGGGCCAACACAGGAGTGAGAGGCCAAGCCACCGATGACCTCTCATAGTGTGAGAAGCGCTTGACGTGTGAGAGGTCCCCGTCAGTTGGCTCAACCCGGACCAACGGTTCAACTGCCGGTGTACTTGACTGCGGCCGCGGTGCGGGAGCTGACGTTCAACGCTTTCAACAGTGATGACACATGGATGCGCACGGTAAACGGCGAGATGTCCAATTCCTTGGCGATTTCCTTGTTGGTCTTGCCTTGGGCAATGAGTTGCAGCACTTCCTGCTGACGCTGGGTGAGCTGCTCCACGCCCTGCTCGGCGTCGAGGCTGGGCAGCAACCCTGAAGGCAGGTACCGAACCAGCACATCGCCCTGGCGAATGGCCAGGATGGCCGCCCCGATTTCATCAGCGCCCAGGCTCTTGCCAATAAATCCGTCCACGCCTGTGGCCATGACCTGCTCGATGATCACCGGGTCATCCACCATGGACACGATGATCAGCGTAGTGCGCTGCCACTGCCGGCGCAGCTGCGCCAGGCTGGCGATGTCTGCCAAACCAGGGAAACGCAGGTCCAGTATCAGCGTGTCTGGCACGTCCCCGACCACGGCCAGGGCGATCACCTCGTCCAGCCTCCCTGCTTCTTCCACGCAAGCACCCGGCAGCACGCGCTGCACGGTGCGCACCATGGCTTCCCTGAACAGCGGATGGTCATCCGCCACAATGATGCGACACTTCACGCCTGGCAACTCCCTATGGCCGAGGTTGGATCCAACCATGTTAACTTAGCATCCCCTCCAAGAAGGGCCTGCTCGCGCCCGCTTGATGCAGCCGCACGAAAAGGACAATGCCCATGGAACTGGACAAGAACAACGAACTGGACCAAGCCAACCTGCGCCTGGTGGTGGGCAGTTGTGCACTGGTGTACGTCAGCCTGCTGGTGTTTCTGCCCGGCAGCACGCCTGGCGTCCATCTCATCGTAAGCTGCTACATTTTCATTTTTCTGTTGGTGTCGGTGGCTTTGCGCCAAGCCATCGCCCGCTGGCCCGGCCACTACCCCTGGCGGCGGGTGCTGGGCATGGTGCATGACTACACCGGCACCTGCTTTGGCCTGGTGGTGGGCGGCGAGCCCGCATTGCCGCTGTACGCAGTGATGGTGTGGGTGAACTTGGGCAACGGCATGCGCTTTGGCTCGCGCTACCTGGCGATTGCCACTGGCCTTGCGCTGGTGGCGCTGCTGGCCGTGTACCAGATTACCCCGTACTGGCAGGCCAACCCGTTCATGGTGCTGATGCTGCTGGTCACCAGCACGGTAATACCCGGCTACGCCCACTTGCTGCTGGAGCGCACCCGCAAGGCGTCGGAGCAGGCGGCGGCGGCCAACCGCGAAAAATCGCGTTTTCTGGCCCAGGCCAGCCATGACCTGCGCCAGCCGATTCACTCCATCAGCCTGTTCACGGCGTGCCTGCGCGAGGCACGGCTGGGGGAAGAAGAACGCCGCCTGGTGGACAGCATCGACCGTTCGCTGTTGAACGTGTCGCAGCTGTTCCGTTCGATTCTGGACCTGTACACCCTGGACAACGGGCGCGTTCAGCCTCGCTACGAAACCTTTGCGCTGGGCGAATTTCTGGCCGAGCTGGTGCGCCAGAACGCTGAAGCAGCCCGGTGGGCCGGCGTGGACATACGCCTGCGCCCCTGCCCCCACTGGACACGGGCTGACCGCGGCATGCTGGCCACCATGGTGCAGAACGTGCTGTCCAACAGCTTCAAGTACGCCGCGCAGCGCCCCCTGCTGATTGCCGTAAGGCGCTGTGGTGACGGGCTGGCCATTGTCATCTGCGACCAGGGCAGGGGTATCGACCCGGCGCACCAGGCGCTGGTCTTCGAAGAGTTCTATCGGGTACGGCAGGTGCGTGACAAGGACATCGAAGGCGTGGGGCTGGGCCTGTCGATTGTGCGCAGGCTGGGCCGGTTGATGGGTTTGCACGTGCAATTGCGCTCGCGGCTGGGGCATGGCACCACACTGGCCCTGCAAGGCTTGCCGCGCCTGGCTGCGCAAACCCAAAAGATCGTTACTGAACAGACACTGGCAGCGCCCGGCATGCTGAGCGGCTTGCGGGTATGCTTGATCGAGGATGACCACAATGTGTTGCGCGCGACCACCGGGCTGCTGCAGCGCTGGGGGTGCGAGGTGGCTGCGCACAGTTCGGCGCAGGTCACCAACCGTGACTGCGACGTGATCGTGGCGGACTATGATCTGGGACAAGAGGCGACCGGTGTGGATTGCATTGAACGGTTGCGGGCGCAGCGGGGGTGGGCAGTGCCAGCGCTGATCATGACCGGCCATGACCCGGACAGAATCCAGGCAGTGGTGCAGGGTCGCGACATCGCGGTATTGTCCAAACCCGTGCGCCCAGCCGAGCTGCGGGCCGCCCTGCGCACGTTGTGCGAAGGTTCGGCGGCGCCGGTCGGTTAAACCAGCGCTGTATCAGCTGCTACTGCAGCCTCGGGGTTTCGCCTTCCTTCACGCAGCTGGGTGAGGGTTGGTAGATACCCATCCCCGCCACCGCCACCAGGCCGCCGCTCGGGATCTGACACTCGAATCGTCCTTTGCCAGTGGCTGCCGTGTAATAGGTAATGGTGCTGTCGTTGCGCACGTCCGCGATCCGGGACACCTTCGTGTTCAGCACCAGTTCGGTACGTTGCTTGAGGGTTTCGTCAGAAGGCTTGACGGTCTGGCAGCCGGCCACGCCGACCAGGATGGCAGCACTGATGAGCAGTTTGAAGGGGGTCATGAAGAAGCTTCCTTGGCGGTGTTATCCCCGAACTATAAACCCACGAGTCAGGCGGGGCGATTAGGACGGATGTACTAAATAGCCAGAGGCCACCACCTTGCTGAATCGCTTGTGCAGCCGTCGCGGCGCACGGCTCGGGGCCGCGACGGCTGCTGCCGCTTATACAGGTTGCTTGAGCACTAGTGTCAAGATGTCATAACTGGCAACCACTTCCCCCAGCTGATTGGTCACTTCCACATCCCAGGCCACCACCCCCTGGGGTTGGCCCAGCGGGCTGGCCTTGCCCTGGTCGATCTTGCGCTTGCAGGTCAGGCGCGCCTGAATGGTATCGCCGATGCCTACCGGGTTGATGAAGCGCAGGGTGTCCAGGCCATAGTTGGCCAGCACGGGCCCTTCGCCGGGGGAGACGAACAGCCCGGCGGCGGCCGACAACACGAAGTAGCCATGGGCAATGCGCTTGCCAAACTGCGAGGCCTTGGCGGCAATCTCGTCGAAGTGCATGTAGAAATGATCGCCCGACAGGCAACCGAAGTTCACCAGGTCGGCTTCGGTGACCGTGCGCCGGTGGGTGAGCAGCGACTCACCGATGCGCAGCTGTTCGAAGTAGCGGCGGAAGGGGTGCACCTCGGTTTCGATCACTTCGCCGCCACGCACATACTCACCGGTGACTGCGCTGAGCATGCTGGGTGAGCCCTGTACGGCGGCGCGTTGCAGGTAATGCTTGACCGCGCGCAGGCCGCCCAGTTCTTCACCGCCACCGGCGCGCCCAGGCCCGCCATGCTTGAGCTGCGGCAGTGGCGAGCCGTGGCCGGTGGATTCCTTGGCCGCTTCGCTGTCCAGCACCAGCAGCCGGCCATGCCAGGCGGCTGCGACGGGAACCGCCTTGGCTGCCACTGCGCGGTCGCTGGTCACCAGGGTGGCCACCAGGCTGCCTTTGCCACGGGCCGCGAGGGCCAGGGCTTCGTCCAGGTCGTGGTAGGCCATCAGCGTGCTCACCGGGCCGAAGGCCTCGATGTCGTGGGCGCCGCCTTCGGCATGGGGGTCGCGGGCCTGGAGCAAGGTCGGCGCGAAGAATGCGCCTTCGGCAACGCCTTCGCCGCGGGGGGCGAACCCGTCGCTGGCCCCGAACAGCTGATCGCAACTGTGCAACAGGCTGCGCACACGTTCGGCCACATCGCGCTGCTGGTCATGAGACGCCAGGGCGCCCATGCGCACGCCCTCCACCGAAGGGTCACCGACCACCACCTTGGCCAGGCGCTCACGCAGGCGCGTGGCAACGGCGTCGATATGCCTGGCCGGCACGATGGCGCGGCGGATAGCGGTGCATTTCTGGCCGGCCTTGGTGGTCATTTCGCGCACCACCTCCTTGATGTACAGCTCGAATGCCTCGCTGTCCGGGCTGACGTCGGGCCCAAGAATGGCGCAGTTGAGCGAATCGGCCTCGGCGGTGAACGGTACCGAGTGGCGTACCAGGTTAGGGGTGACGCGCAGCTTGGCGGCGGTGTCTGCGGAGCCGGTGAACGTCACTACGTCCTGCCCTTGCAGGCGATCGAGCAGGTCGCCGGTGCTGCCGATCACCAGTTGCAGGCTGCCTTCGGGCAGAAGCCCGGAGGCGTGCATCAGGCGTACCACCGCTTCGGTCAGGTAGCTGGTCGAGGTGGCCGGCTTGACGATGCACGGCATGCCAGCCAGGAAGGTGGGCGCGAACTTTTCCAGCATGCCCCAGATAGGGAAGTTGAAGGCGTTGATGTGCACCGCCACACCCGCACGCGGCACCAGGATATGGGTGCCGGCGAAATGCCCGAGCTTGCCCAGTGCCATGGCCGGGCCCTCGTGCAGCACATTGCCGGACGGCAACTCCCGGCTGCCGATACCGGCATATGAAAACAGCGTTGCATTGCCGCCTTCTATGTCGATCCAGCTGTCGGCGCGGGTGGCGCCGCTGTGGTGAGACAGGGCATACAGCTGTTCCTTGCGTTCGGCCAGGTACAGTGCGATGGCTTTGAGGCGTGCAGCGCGCTGCTGGAAGTCCATGCCCATCAGGCTGGGCAACCCGCGTTGGCGGGCGAAGTCCACAGCCTCGGCGAAGTCGGGGCGTTCCTCATGGCTGTAGGCGAGTGTGTGCCCGTCAAGGGCGCTGCGCAGGGCCTGGGCACCGTGTTGGCCCAGCCAGCGGCCGGCGATGAAGCTTTGCAGGGTAGGGGCGGCAGACATGCGTTTCTCCAGGCGAGTCAAGTGAAGGGGCGCTTACCACAGCGCCAGGGTGTAGCCGATGATCAGGCGGTTCTCGTCAACGGCATTGGTCAGCCCGTTGCCGGAGCGGAAGGTGACGTTGCGCCAGCGCAGGCTCACGTCCTTGAACGGGCCGCTCTGGATCACATAGGTGAGGTCCGTGTCGCGCTCACGCTCACGGCCGTTGCTGGTGGCGGCGGTGTGTGCACCGCGGCCATCGGTGTAGCGGGTCATGAAACTCAGCCCGGGGATGCCCAGCGCGACGAAATCGTAGTCGTAGCGCAGTTGCCAGGAGTCCAGCCCGGCGCGGGTGAAGGTGTTGTAGGTGACCAGGTTCACGGTGAACGGGTCGCCGCCATTGACGAACGGGAAGGCGCTGCTTCCGGACATCTGTTGCCAGGTGGCTGTGAACTTGTGGGCACGTACCCCCAGGGTGAACATGGCGTTGAAGTTGTGGTTGTCGATGTCGCCCGCACGCTGTGCACCATCGCTGCGGCTGTCGAAATAGCGCAGGTCGCTGCGCAGGCTCAGCCCTTCGCCCAAGGGGCGTGTGTCGACCAGACCGATGAACTGCTGGCGGTAGATGTCCTGCAGTTTGGCGTAGTAGTAGCTGACGCTGGTCTGCGGGGTGATGGCATAGCTGCCGCCCGCCAGGTCGAGGTGGTCGCTGCTGGCGGCGCCGTAGCCGATATCATCGCGGCCTGAGGAATCGCGCAGGTTGGCCTTGGTCAGCCTGCCTGCGTTTAGGGTCAGGCCGTCCACCTCCTGGCTGGTGAGCAGGCCGCCCTGAAAGGTGGAGGCCAGCAGGCGCGTGTCGTTGAACACCACCACCGGCAATATCGGCTGCAGCGTGCCCAGGCGCAGGGTGCTTTTCGACACCCGTGCTTTTGCGGTCAGGCCTAGTTCGCTGTAGTCATCCACCGGTTCATGGCTGCGCGGGCCAAAGGGCAACAGGCCGGTGTTACGCCGATCGCGGCTGCTGTCCAGCTTGAGGCCCAGCTGCCCCATGGCATCGACGCCAAAGCCAATTGGGCCTTCGGTAAAGCCCGACTCCACACGGGCGGTGAACCCCTGTGCCCATTCTTCGGCCTTGGCCTGGGGCGCGTTGGCCTGCCTGAAGTCGCGGTTGATGTAGTGATTGCGCAGTTCAAGCCGCGCATGGCTGTCGCCGATGAAGTCGGCAAAGGCGGGCAAGGGCAGGGTGAGGGCGGCCAGGCACGCTGCTGACATGAAAGGGGTACGGTTCATTGTTGTTGTTTTATCCGACATGGTGATAGGCCTTGGCTGTCAATGCTTGCTGGCGCCGGCAGCGCCGATACCGGTCATGGAGCGGATGAACTGGGCCAGGTAGCGGCCGCGTTCCTCGCGTGCACGCTCGGAGGTGTCAGTCACCGAGAATGCCCAGGCACCCAGAAACGCCAGGCTCATGGAGAACAACGCCGGGTTGCTGTAGGGGAACAACGGCTGCTCGTGGTGCAGTACGTTCACCCACACCGCAGGGCCCAGCACCACCAGCAGTACCGCCGACACCAGCCCGGCCAGGCTGCCGCACACCGCACCGCGGGTGGTGAGGCCTTTCCAGAACATCGAAAGCAGCAGCACCGGGAAATTGACCGAGGCGGCCACGGCCAGCACCAGCCCGGAAAGGAAGGCGATGTTCTGCGACTCGAACAGCAGGCCCAGAATGACGGCGAGCAGGCCGATCATCAGCGTGGCGATGCGCGACACGCGCATTTCTTCCTGCTCGGTGGCCTTGCCCTGGCGAACCACGCACGCATACAGGTCGTGGGACACGGCAGAAGCGCCCGACAAGGCCAGGCCGGCCACCACCGCCAGGATGGTGGCAAAGGCCACGGCGGAGATGAAGCCTAGGAACAGGTTGCCGCCCACAGCCTGGGCCAGGTGCACGGCCACCATGTTGCCGCCGCCGATGATGGCCCCAGCGGCATCACGGTAGGCAGGCTCGGTGCCGACCATGACGATGGCGCCGAAGCCGATCACGATCAGCAACAGGTAGAAGTAGCCGATGAAGCCGGTGGCATAGAACACGCTCTTGCGCGCTTCCTTGGCATCGCTGACGGTGAAGAAGCGCATGAGGATGTGCGGCAGCCCGGCCGTGCCGAACATCATGCCCAGCCCCAGGGAAATGGCGTCGATCGGGTTGGACAGCAACCCCCCGGGGGCCATGATCGCCTGGCCCTTGGCGTGCACGGCCACGGCACTGGCGAACATGGCTTCGGTGCTGAAACCAAAGTGTTTGAGCACCATGAATGCCATGAAGCTGGTGCCCGACAGCAGCATCACCGCCTTGATGATCTGCACCCAGGTGGTGGCCAGCATGCCGCCAAACGTGACATAGGCGACCATCAGCACCCCCACCAGCATGACCGCGTACAGGTAGCTGATGCCGAACAGCAACTCGATCAGCTTGCCGGCCCCCACCATCTGCGCCACCAGGTACATCAGCGCCACCACCAGGGTGCCGAAAGCGGAGGTCAGCCGCACGGGGGTTTGTGCCAGGCGGTAGCTCACCACATCGGCAAAGGTGTACTTGCCCAGGTTGCGCAGCCGTTCGGCGATCAGAAACAGGATGATCGGCCAGCCTGCCAGCACCCCGAGGGCGTACAGCAGCCCGTCGTAGCCGTTCATGAACATCATGGCCGAGATGCCCAGGAACGAGGCTGCGCTGATCATGTCGCCGGCGATGGCCAGGCCGTTCTGCATGCCGGTCAGGCCGCCGCCAGCAGTGTAGAAGTCACTGGCCGAGCGGGTGCGCAGGGCAGCCCAGCGGGTCACCAGCAGGGTGAAGCAGACGAACACCATGAACATCGAAATGGCTGTCCAGTTCATTGTGCGCACTCCTGGCGGACCTTGTCGTTGAGCGGGTCGAGCACATGGTTGGCGCGGTGCACATAAATTCCGGTAAGGGCGAAGGACAACAGCACCATGAGCACCCCAACCAGCATGCCGACGGTGGTTACGCCACCACTGAGGGACTGGCCCAAGGTGCTGGGGGAGAAGGCCACCAGCAGCACGAAGCCGTAGTAGATCACCAGCATGGCCAGGGTCAGGCTGCCATTGAGGCGGCGCTTGCGCCGCACCAGGTGCTGGAAATCAGGGTGATTGGTGATGCTTTCTATGTGCTCGGGGGTCATGGCAAGCGATCTCTTGGTTTTGTAATTGTTTTGTTGAGGTCACGCAGGTGTTGCGGTGTTGCTCAGGGCCTCTTCGCGGGTAAATCGGATCGCCGCACCGCCGCTCCCACAGGGGTTTGCACAAGCGCCTTATCTGTGGGAGCGGGTTTACCCGCGAAGCAGGCGGCTCGGTTTTAAAGCTGGTCGAAGTCGAGGACTACCTTGTCGCTCACCGGGTACGTCTGGCACGACAGCACATACCCGGCCGCCACTTCGTAGTCTTCCAGGGCATGGTTACTGTCCATCTCCACCTCGCCCTCGACCACGCGGCACTTGCAGGTGGAACACACCCCGGCCTTGCACGAATACGGCAGCTCGGCACCCATGGCATTGGCTGCATCCAGCACGCTCTGGGTGTTGCGCGGCAAGTCGAAGGCCAGCGCCCGGCCATCGCTGATCACGGTGATATGGCTGACGGCAGCGTCCACCTGGCGGGCCGCCGCCCGCGCCTCGCGGCGGGCGTGGCTGCCTTCAGCGGCGAACAGTTCGAAGTGGATGCGATCCTTGGCCATGCCATTGGCCTGCAGGCTGGCCCGCACCGTCTCGGTCATGGCCTGTGGCCCGCAGATGAACGCGGCGTCCAGGGCCGTCACATCCAGCCAGCGGGTAAACAACTGGCCGCACTTGTCTGCGTCGATCCGGCCGTTGTACAGGTCCACGTCCTGCTGCTCGCGGCTGAACACGAAGATCAGGTTGAGGCGGTCGAGGTACTGGTTTTTCAGGTCTTCGAGCTTGTCGCGAAACAGTGCACTGGCGCTGGCGCGGTTGCCGTACAGCAAGGTAAAGCGGCTGTGGGGCTCGGTAGCCAGGGTGGTGGCGATGATGGACAGCAACGGCGTGATACCGCTGCCGGCCGCCACACCCAGGTACTGCCCGTGTCGGGCTGGGTCCAGCGACACGAAGAAGCTGCCGGCGGGCGGCATCACGTCCAGTTGCTGCCCGGGCTGAAGCACTTCGTTGGCAAACGCCGAAAAGCGTCCGCCCGGCACGCGCTTGACCGCAACCCGCAACTCGCCGTCCTGCACAGCGCTGCAGATGGAATAGGAACGGCGCACCTCCTGGTCATCCAGCTGCGTACGCATGACCAGGTACTGACCTTGGGTGAAGCGAAACTGCGCCTGCAGATGCTCGGGCACGTCGAAGACGATGGACACCGCATCGCGGGTCTCAGTGCGCACTTGCTTGACGGTCAGGCTGTGAAACTGGCTCATGGTGCTCTCCACGGCTCAAATGCATTTGAAATAGTCGAACGGCTCAAGGCACGCGCGGCAGCGATACAGCGCCTTGCAGGCCGTGGAACCGAACTGGCTGAGCAGCTCGGTATGGGCGCTGCCGCATTGCGGGCAGCGCACCTCGGGCGGCTTGCCCAACAAACTGGCCTTGCTGGTGCTGCCTTCGGGCGGGGCAATGCCATAGGCGTGCAGGCGCTGGCGGCCCAGCTCGCTGATCCAGTCGCTGCTCCAGGCCGGGGTCAGGCGCCGCTCCAGCGCAGGCGCACTGAACCCGGCCTGCTCCAGTGCCTGGCGGATATCGCCTTCGATCACTTCCGTGGCCGGGCAGCCGGAGTAGGTAGGGGTCACGACCAGGTGCAGGTGCCCATCACGCCAGGCCACATCCCGCACCACGCCCAGGTCCACCACGCTGACAACCGGTACCTCCGGGTCCATGACCTGGGCCAGTACGCCCCAGGCACGGGCCAGGTCACCCTCGCGCAGGGCCCGGGCGCCGCGGTCACCGGCTATCAGTTCACCAGGTTGCATCGGGGTAGGCCCTCGGCAGGAACTGCATCTCGGCCAGCAACAGGCCCAGGTGCTCGGTGTGCAGGCCCTTGCGCCCATCCAGGTAAAAATGGCTGGCAGGCTGGGGCACGGGCAGCTCCACGGCGGCGAAGGTGGCGGCCACCTGCTCGCGCCAGGCATTTGCCACGGCGACAGGGTCTGCGGCCACGCCCGCTTCGGCAAGCTGCACTTCGTCATCACTGCCTGCGGTCAATTCGACGGTGAAGCGCCACAGCAGCGTGATGGCGGCCAGCATGCGCCGGCGGCTTTCATCGGTGCCGCCGCCCAGGCGCTGCACCCATTCACTGGAACGGCGCAGGTGGTAGGTCGCCTCTTTCAGTGCCTTCGCCGCGATGCCGGCGACACGTGCATCGGTGGAACCCGCCAGGCCCTGCAGCACGGCATGGTGCCAGGCGTCGTAAAAAAACTGCCGGGTCATGGTGACGGCGAAGTCACCATTGGGCTGCTCGACCAGCAGCAGGTTGCGGTATGCGCGCTCGTCGCGGCGCATGGCCAGGTCATCGGCATCGCGACCGTCGCCCAGCAGCTCGGCGGCGTAGTCCAGCCAGTTGCGGGCCTGGCCCACCAGGTCGAGGCCGACATTCATCAGCGCGAGTTCTTCCTCGATGGCCGGTGCCCGCCCGCACCATTCGCACAGCCGTTGGCCCTGCACCAGGGCACTGTCGCCCAGCAGCAACAAGTACGGAATCAGGGGTTGTGTATGCATGGCGAACCTCACATGTGCCCCACTTCATCGGGCAGCTCGTAGAAGCTGGCATGGCGGTACACCTTGTCATCGGCGGGGGCAAACAGCGGGTCCTTTTCATCCGCCGCAGAGGCGGTGATCAAGGCCGAAGGCACCACCCACAGGCTGACGCCTTCACTGCGACGGGTGTACAGCTCGCGGGCGTTTTCCATGGCCATGGCCGCATCGGCGGCGTGCACGCTGCCCACATGCTTGTGGTTCAGCCCGTGCTTGCTGCGCACGAACACTTCGTAGAGGGTCCAGACAGACATTTTCGATCTCCGCATCATTCGCCGCTCAGGCGGCGTTCTTGTTCTGCTGCTTGCGCGCATAGGCCACCGCGGCCTCGCGTACCCAGGCGCCGCCTTCGATGGCCTGGCGCCGGGTGGCCACACGTTCCTGGTTGCAGGGGCCATTGCCCTTGATCACTTCGTAGAACTCGTCCCACTGGATGTCGCCAAAGTCGTAATGGCCGCGCTCGGCGTTCCATTTCAGGTGCGGGTCCGGGGCGGTGCAGCCCAGCAGTTCGAGTTGCGGCACGGTCTGGTCGATGAAGCGCTGGCGCAGCTCGTCGTTGGTCTGGCGTTTGATTTTCCAGGCCATGGACTGGGCGCTGTTGGGCGAATGCTCGTCGCTTGGGCCGAACATCATCAGGGCGGGCCACCACAGGCGGTTGATGGCGTCCTGCACCATGTCCCTTTGAGCCTGGGTGCCCTGGCGCATCATAGTCAGGAGGATTTCGTAGCCCTGGCGCTGGTGAAAGCTTTCTTCCTTGCAGATGCGCACCATGGCCCGGGCGTAGGGGCCATAGGAGGTGCGTTGCAGCACCACCTGGTTGACGATGGCAGCGCCGTCCACCAGCCAGCCTACAGCGCCCATGTCGGCCCAGCTGAGGGTGGGGTAGTTGAAGATGCTGGAGTACTTGGCCTTGCCGCTGTGCAGCTTGGCGATTTCATCATCGCGGTCGGCCCCCAGGGTTTCCATGGCGCTGTACAGGTAGAGCCCGTGGCCGGCTTCGTCCTGGATCTTGGCCATCAGTTGCAGCTTGCGCTTGAGGCTGGGGGCGCGGGTGACCCAGTTGCCTTCGGGGAGCATGCCGACGATTTCTGAGTGGGCGTGCTGCGAGATCTGCCGGATGAGCGTTTGGCGGTAGGCCTCGGGCATCCAGTTCTTGGCCTCGATCTTGATTTCAGCGTCGATCTTTTCCTGGAAATGCCGCTCTTCGGGGGACATTTCTTCCAGGGCCTTGACGTGCTTGACGCCGGTTTCCACTAGCTGTGCGTACATGGGAGCGACTCCTGCTGGGGCATGCGTCATTTGTAAGCGATACATAATACATCGTCAAACAGTTTATGCTGTATCAAATGAGATTTTTGTATCGGTTCAGGTATTTTCGCGGGCAAGCCCGCCCCACCGGGGGCACGACGTGCAAAAAAAAGCCCCGGACTGGCCGGGGCTCATGGGCAGCTGGATTAGTCAGCTGGCAAGCCGCTTGTCAAAAACGTGGCAAGCCTTGCCTTCTGAACGCTTGAGCGTGCCGCAGGGCTGCAACCGCACCTGGGTGCTGATGCCGATGTAGGTCTTGACCTGCCGCGCCAGTTCGGCCGTGAGCAACGTGCGCTGGCTGTCGTCGAGGTGCTGGCATTCTGCGCGCAGCTCAACGTGCACCTCGACGCTGTCGAGGTTGCCATTGCGATACAGGTGTATTTCATACATCTCTGAAAGTTGTTTTATTTTCAGCACCTGCTCCTCGATCTGCGTGGGGAATACGTTCACCCCACGGATGATGAGCATGTCGTCGCTCCGGCCGGTGATCTTGCCGATGCGCCGCATCGGCCTGGCAGTGCCGGGTAGCAGCCGGGTGAGGTCGCGGGTGCGGTAGCGCACCATGGGCAGGGCTTCCTTGCTCAGCGAGGTGAACACCAGCTCGCCCAACTGCCCGTCAGGCAGCACTGCACCGGTGACCGGGTCGATGATCTCGGGGTAGAAGTGGTCTTCCCAAATGGTCGGGCCATCCTTGGTCTCGATGCATTCCATCGCCACCCCGGGGCCCATGATTTCGGAGAGGCCATAGATGTCCAGCGCCTGGATGCCCAGGCGCTGTTCAATGGACCGGCGCAGTTCGTCGGTCCATGGCTCGGCGCCGAAAATGCCCAAGCGCAGCTTCAGGGCGTGCGGGTCGATGCCCTGGCGCTCGATCTCGTCGGCCAGGTTGAGCATGTAGGACGGCGTGACCATGATGATGTCGGGCTGGAAGTCGCGAATCAGCTGCACCTGCTTCTCCGTCTGCCCGCCCGACATGGGGATCACCGTGCAGCCCAGGCGCTCGGCCCCGTAGTGGGCGCCGAGCCCGCCGGTGAACAGGCCGTAACCGTAGGACACATGAACCTTGTCACCCTTGCGCCCACCCGCAGCGCGGATGGAGCGGGCCACCACGTTGGCCCAGGTGTCGATGTCGTTCTGGGTGTAGCCCACCACCGTAGGCTTGCCGGTGGTGCCGCTGGAGGCATGCAGGCGCACCACCTCTTCCTGGGGCACGGCGAACATACCGTAGGGGTAGTTGTCACGCAGGTCGCTTTTGCCGGTGAAGGGGAACTTCGCCAGGTCTTCCAGGCAACGCAGGTCATCGGGGTGAGCACCGCATTCGGCAAAGCGCTGACGGTACAACGGGACATTGTCGTAGGCGTGCTTCAGGCTCCAGCGCAACTGCGTCAGCTGGTGCTGGCGCAAGGCATCGACACTGGCGGTTTCCAGCGGGTCCAGCAGGGCACGATCGGCATCATGGTACATGTTCATGGTTTCACTCGAATTGTTGTTGTACGCCGTAGCCTCGGTCAGGGCACTGGGCGGTGAGTGCAATAAACGCAGCATATAGGGCTGCGCGCCGCTAGGTAACACGGCGATGACGCAGGGCGCTCAGAGGCGCTCGATGATCATCGCGATGCCTTGGCCCACCCCGATGCACATGGTGCACAGGGCATAGCGCCCGGCGGTTTCTTCAAGCTCGTGCAGGGCCGTGGTCACCAGCCGCGCACCGCTCATCCCCAACGGATGCCCGAGGGCAATGGCGCCGCCGTTGCGGTTGACCCGTGGGTCGTCGTCTGCCACGCCCAGTTCGCGCAGCACGGCCAGCCCCTGCGCAGCGAACGCTTCGTTGAGCTCGATGACGTCCATGCTTGCCAGTGCCAGGCCGGTCAGTTCGAGTACCTTGCGGGTCGCGGGCACCGGGCCGATGCCCATCAGCCTGGGCTCGACGCCGGCGACAGCCATGCCGACGATGCGGCCACGGGCCTTCAGCCCACGACGGCGCGCCGCCGAGGGGCTGGCCAGCAGCAGCGCGCAGGCGCCGTCGTTGACCCCCGAGGCATTGCCCGCCGTGACGGTGCCGCCTTCGCGAAACGGCGTACCAAGGCGAGCAAGCTGCTCGAGCGTGGTTTCGGCACGCACGTGTTCGTCATGCTCTACCACCAGGGCCGGGCCTTTGCGCCGGGCAACCTCGACCGGCACGATTTCCTGTGCCAGGCGCCCGCGGGCCTGGGCGGCGGCGGCTTTTTGCTGGCTGCGCAGGGCGAAGGCATCCTGGTCGGCGCGGGAAATGCCGTACTGATCGGCTACGTTCTCGGCGGTCTCTGGCATCGAGTCGGTGCCGTATAACTGCTTGAGCGCCGGGTTGACGAAGCGCCAGCCGATGGTGGTGTCGTACAGTTCGGCTGTACGGCCAAAGGCTTGCTCGGCTTTACCCATCACGAAGGGCGCTCGCGACATGGACTCCACACCGCCTGCCAGCATCAGCCCGGCCTCCCCGCAGCGCAAAGCCCGCGCAGCGTTGCCAATGGCATCCAGGCCCGAGCCGCACAGCCGGTTCAGCGTAGTGCCCGGCACGTCGACCGGCAGGCCAGCCAGCAGGCTGGCCATGTGCGCCACGTTGCGGTTGTCCTCGCCGGCCTGGTTGGCGCAGCCGAGGATGACATCGTCGACGGCCTGCCAGTCCAGCCCCGGGTGCCGCTGCATCAGGGCCTTGAGCGGTATGGCGGCAAGGTCATCGGCCCTGATCCCGCTCAGGGCCCCGCCGTAGCGACCGATGGGGGTGCGGATGGCGTCGATGATCAAGGCATCGCCGGGCATGTGTTCATTCATCTTCGCTCTCCTGCGCCAGCACGGTGCCGCGCACTTTGTAGGATTTGCCATGGAACATCGCCACCAGCGCTCCGTGCTGGTTGTGTATGCGCACGTGGTACAGGCCCGTGCGGCCCTTGCGGCTGACTTCCTCGGCGCTGGCGGTGAGCACGTCATCGCGCAGCGCAGGTGCCAGGTAATCAATGCTGCAGCCCAAGGCTACGGTGGCCTGGTCATGGCTGTTGCAGGCGAACGCGAACGCCGAGTCTGCCAGGGCGAACAGGAACCCGCCGTGGCAGGTGCCGTGGCCCTGAATCATGTCGGCCCGCACCGCCATGCTGACGGTGACACGCCCGGGGGCAACGGCTTCAAGGCGGATGCCCAGGCCCTGGCTGGCGGGGTCGCGGGCGTACATGGCCTGGGCGCAGGCCTGCGCCAGTTCGTGATCAGTCATGCAGAGACCCTCCCTCGGCCGTGCAACGGCGCAGCAGCAGCGAGGGCCGGTAACGGCTTTCGCCATAGGCATGCTGCAGGTTCTCGAGCACCCGCAAGGTGTTGGCCAGGCCAATGGCCGACGCCCATGCCAGTGGCCCGCACGGGTAGTTGACGCCTGCGCGCATGGCCAGGTCGATGTCCGCTGCTGTGCCAACACCTTGCAAAACGGCATCGGCCGCTTCATTGGCCAGCATGGCAACGGTGCGCAGCACCACCAGGCCAGGCAGGTCGGCCACCGGCGTCACGCGCAAACCCGCACGCTGCAGCAATGCCACGGCCTGCTCCAGCGCCTGGGTAGACGTGTCGGCCGACCAGCTGATGGCAAGGCGGGTGGCGGTGACATAGTCGAAGGCAAGATCGAGCAATACCAGGTTCGGCAGGCCATCCTCTTGAGCGCGCTGGCTGGCCAGGCGCCCGTCGGACAGTGCCAGGGTCGCATCGCCCACCCGAAGCAGGCCGCTGCCAGCGCGGCCGTCGACGGCAACGCCACCGGCGCGCAAGCGGTCAATCAATGGCTGCAGGATGCCCGCGGGGCCTTCCAGGGTGCAGGCGCTTACCGACGCATCGCTACACAGCTCTGCGGGCTGGGGGCGTTCGGCCTGTTCGTGGTAGCTGTAGAAGCCATGCCCGCTCTTGCGCCCCAGGCGGCCCGCATCCACCAGTTCTTTTTGCGCCAAGGATGGCTGAAAGCGAGGGTCGCCATAAAACGCTTCGAACACTGAGCACGTCACGGCGTAGTTGACGTCATGCCCAATCAGGTCGGTGAGTTCAAAGGCGCCCATGCGAAACCCGCCGGCCTCGCGCAACACCGCATCGAGGCTGGCGCAGTCAGCCGCACCTTCCTGCAGCAGGCGCAGGCTTTCAGCATAAAAAGGCCGTGCTACCCGGTTGACGATGAAGCCTGGCGTGGAGCGCGCATACACCGGGCGTTTACCCCAGGCTTGAGCCGTGGCATGCACGACAGCGGCGACATCCGGGGCGGTAGCCAGGCCGGAAACGACCTCTACCAGGGCCATCAGCGGGGCTGGGTTGAAGAAGTGCATGCCCACCACTTGCTCAGGGCGCTGCAGCCCGGAGGCCAGACGGGTAATGGACAGGGAGGAGGTATTGCTGGCGAGAATGCAGCTGCTGCGGCACACCGACTCCAGCTGCTGGAACAGGGCCTGCTTGACCTGCAGGTCCTCGACGATCGCTTCGATCACCAGGCCGGCATCGGCAAGCGCTTCCAGGCTGTCGACGGGATGCAGCCGGTTGCAGATGGCGGCGCGCTCAGCCGCTTGCAACCTGCCTTTCTCCACCAGCCGTGACAATTGTCGGTCGATACCGGCCAGCCCCTCGGCTGCAGCGCCGGGGCGGGTGTCGTAGAGCATCACAGTGTGGCCTGCCTGGGCCGCGACCTGCGCGATGCCGGCGCCCATGGCCCCGGCACCGATGACGGCAACGTGGGTTTCACCAGAAAGTGCGCTCATTTCAGCGCCCCTTGAACGCGGGGGTGCGTTTGTTCATGAACGCATCCACCCCTTCACGGTAGTCGTCGCTGCGGCCGGCCAGGCGCTGCAGGTCACGCTCCAGCTGCAGCTGGTCGTCGAACCCGTGGTCGAAACTGGCATTGAGCCCGCGCTTGATCAGGGCCAGACCGTAGGTGGGCTGGGTGGCCAGCTGGCGGGCGAGGGCCAGCGCTTCGTCACGCAGCGCGGCGTCGTCCACCACGCGGTGGATCAAGCCCCACTGCTCGGCCTGCTCTGCGCCAAGGCGTTCGCCCAGCATGGCCAGGGCCTTGGCCCGTGCCATGCCGACCAGCCGCGGCAGCAGCCAGGTGCCGCCCGAGTCTGGCACCAGGCCGATCTTGCAGAAGGCCTGGATGAAACTGGCTGAGCGGGCTGCCAGTACCAGGTCGCACGCCAGCGGGATATTGGCTCCAGCCCCGGCGGCGACACCGTTAACGGCGCACACGACCGGCATGGGCAGGTCGCGCAGGGTGCGCACCAACGGGTTGTAGAACCTGTCGATGGACTCACCCAGGTCAGGCATGTCGGCCCCTGGTGCCACGTTACGATCGGACAGGTCCTGGCCCGCGCAGAACGCGCGGCCTTCGCCAGTCAGCAGCAACACGCGGGCCTCGCTGCTGTGGCGCACCTGTTTGAGCGCTTCGCGCACTTCCAGGTGCATGGCCGTGTTGAAACTGTTGAGCTGCGCTGGGCGGTTGAAGGAGAGAAGGGCTACGCCGTCCTCGATGGCAAACACGATGTGCTGGAAAGGCATGACAGACTCGCTCCGTCGGTGGCGGGTAGTGTTTCAGCGGCCCTGGAAGTGCGGCTGGCGTTTTTCCTGGAAGGCGCGGATGCCTTCGTCCCGGTCGGCGGTGCCCGCCAGCACGGTGAAGGCCTGGCGTTCCAGGCGCAGGCCGCTGGCCAGGTCGGTGTCGCCGGCCTGCAGAAGGGCCTGCTTGGCCAGGCGCACGGCCAGGGGCGCCTTTGCGGCAATGGTGCGGGCGATGTGTAGGGCCCGCTCCACGGTGAATTCGGGCTGTGTGACCTCACTGACAAGCCCGGCTTGCAAGGCATGCCGGCTGCTGATGGGCTCGCCGGTGAGCACCATTTGCATGGCCAGGGGCTTGCCGACGGCGCGCAACAGGCGTTGGGTGCCGCCGGCACCGGGCATGATCCCCAGGTTGATTTCCGGTTGGCCGAAGCGGGCATCACTGCCTGCCACGATGATGTCCGCGCACATGGCCAGCTCACAGCCGCCACCCAGGGCGTAGCCGTTGACGGCAGCCACCAAGGCTTTGGGGAATGCCGCGATGGTGCGCCAGTAGGCTATGCGGGGGTCGTCGAGCATGCCCACCAGGTCACGTTCAGCCATTTCCGCGATGTCGGCGCCGGCAGCGAAGGCCTTGAGGTTCCCTGTGATGACCACGGCCGCCACCTGATCATCCTGCGCAGCGGCTTCGAGGGTGGCAGCAAGTTCCGCCAGTAGTGCGGTGCACAACGCGTTCAGGGCGTCTGGACGTTGCAGGGTGACCAACTGGACGCCGTTTGCAGGTGGCTGCACGTCAAGGTATCGCGGCATGTCGGGTTCCTCGGGCTGCACGCACGGCGCGTCAAGGCACCGGCTTTTATTGGAGTTGTTTGCAGGGGCGTCACACGCAGGTGGCGGCCTCGGTGACCAAGTATATGTCACATGCGATACCTATAATCAACTTCAAAATTGCTTTTCTGTATCCTTTATGCGCTTCAATTAATCGACAAAATATGCGGCTTCAAGACGTTGATTCGGGGCTTAACTCCGCGGTTACGCTGAAAATCTCGACGTTGACGCACTCTAAAACGTGATACAAGATCTATTCACGTATCGAATTTTTTAGGGAGATTACAATGCCTTGTTATCGGCTTGACGGTCTTACACCGGTCGTCCACCCCAGTGCGTATGTGCACCCCAGCGCGGTGCTGATCGGTGACGTGATAGTCGGGGCCGGTTGCTATGTCGGCCCCCTGGCCTCGCTGCGCGGTGACTTTGGCCGTATCGTGCTCGAGGAGGGCGCCAACCTGCAGGACACCTGCGTGATGCATGGTTTCCCGGGCGGCGATACGGTGATCGAACGCAACGGCCACGTCGGCCACGGCGCCGTGCTGCACGGCTGCCGGGTCGGCGAGGATGCGCTGATTGGCATGAATGCGGTGGTGATGGACGGTGCCAGTATCGGCCCACGCTGCATCGTGGCGGCCACTGCTTTCGTCAAGGCGGGCTTCCAGGGTGCTGCGCAAAGCCTGGTGATGGGTTCACCTGCGCAGGTCAAGCGTGCACTGACTGACGAGGAACTGGCCTGGAAGCAGCGTGGCACGGCGCAGTACCAGCAATTGACCCTGCGTTGCATGCAGGGGTTGGTAGAATGCACGCCGCTGGCCCAGGCTGAGGCACAACGCCCACGCATGGCCGATGATGGGCTGCGCCCCAAAGGCCAGCGGCCGGCATGAGCCTTGCCAGCCCCCGCAATGGCCACGCAGGCCGCAGCGCAGGTATAGTCACGGCTTTATCTGCGCACAGTCCATCCATGAGCACTCTTGCCCCCCTCAACACGCTGGTCACCCGCTTTCAGCAGCAGACGCCAATCCGCGCCAGCTCGTTGATCATCACGCTGTACGGCGATGCCATCGAGCCCCATGGCGGCACGGTATGGCTGGGCAGTCTGATCAACCTGCTGGAACCCATCGGGATCAATGAGCGGCTGATCCGCACCTCCATCTTCCGGCTTACCAAAGAAGGCTGGCTGACCGCCGAGAAGGTTGGCCGGCGTAGCTATTACAGCCTTACCGGCACCGGTCGGCGGCGCTTCGAAAAAGCGTTCAAACGGGTATACAGCCCCAGCCAGCCAGCCTGGGACGGCGCCTGGACCCTGGTGTTGCTGTCCCAGCTCGACGCCGCCAAGCGCAAAGCGGTCAGGGAGGAGCTTGAGTGGCAGGGCTACGGGTTGATGGCGCCGAACCTGCTCGGGTGCCCGCGTGCGGACCGTACTGACCTTGCGGGCACGTTGCGTGAGCTGGAGGCCGTGGATGACAGCATTGTCTTCGAAACCCACACCCAGGAAGTATTGGCCTCCAAGGCCATGCGTGCCCAGGTGCGCGAGAGCTGGCGTATCGAAGAGCTTGGCCAGCAATACAGTGAGTTCATCCAGCTGTTCAGGCCGTTGTGGCAAAGCCTGAAGGAACAGCCCGAGCTGAATCCCCAGGACTGCTTCCTGGCGCGCACGCTGCTGATTCACGAGTACCGTCGTTTGCTGCTGCGCGACCCGCAATTGCCGGATGAGCTGCTGCCAGGCGACTGGGAAGGCAGGGCAGCCCGACAGCTGTGCCGCAACCTTTACCGGCTGGTATTCGCCAAGGCTGAGCAGTGGTTGAACACTGCACTGGAAACGGCAGACGGGCCGTTGCCGGATGTGAGTGAAAGTTTCTACAGCCGTTTTGGAGGCCTTGAGTAGCTTTTAAAGCTCACCCAGCTAGGTTTTATGCGGCATAAAGCTAACCCTGGTTAACCTTATTAATTCATTGCTTTCCTTTAAAGTACGCCAGCGTTAGCCTTGTGCACCATAAGGTCGACGAGGGTGACAGTTATGCTGGATTTCTTTCCGGTTGCCTGCGCGGATACGCTTGGGAAAATCGGGCTGCTGGTCAAGGCCCGCCGCCTGGCGCTTGGCCTGCGGCAGGCTGATATCAAAGCGGCGATTGGCGTGTCGGCGCATACGCTGCGCAAGATCGAGAGCGGTTCCGAACAGGTCGACCTGCGGTCATTCATGCTCGTGCTCTGGCGCCTGGGCATCAGCGATGTCGTCTTCACATCGCTTGAGGGCCTGGAGCAGGCCTCTCAGGTCACCCGCTTCACCGAGAGCGCCGAAGGTGCGCAGAGCCTGGCCAGTAGACGGGTACGCCTGGCCAAGCCCAAGGCGGAGGATTTCTGATGCAGCGCGCCTACATCTACATGCAGCACCCGGATACCGGGCGCGTGGTCACGCTTGGCCGCCTGACCCTCAAGGGCAAAGCCGGCGAGTTCATCTATGCGCCAGATTACGTCGCCCAGGGCCACTGGGTGCCAGACCCGATCAACTACCCGCTGCGGGCCGAGCCCTACACCGGCATTACGCGCAACCGGGGTATACCTGGTTTCATCAATGATGCAATGCCTGACGGCTGGGGCGAACGGCTGCTGCACCGGGTGTATGGCCAGGAGCTGAGCACGCTGGATTTTCTGCTCAAGTCCCCCAACAACGACCGGGTAGGCAACCTGATGGCCGGCAGCGCCAATACCCCGGCCGAAGGCATCGGCGAGGGGACTGTGCCTGGCCTCAAAGGCCTGGCACGGTTCATCGCTGCGTGCGAAGCGGTGTATGACGGCCAGCTGAACGCGGAAGCCATCGCGGCGCTGAGCGTACGGCAACAGCGTTCCGCCTTGGGGGGCGCGCGGCCTAAACGCACCTTGCAGGATAAAGGCATGCTGATTCTGGCCAAACCACGGGACCGCTTCGATCATTACGACCTGCCCACTATCGAACATGCCTGCATGACATTCGCCGCGCAGAGGGGGCTGCATGTCGCCCGCACTGCACTGCACGCCGAGCATCCCTCCACCTTGCTGGTGGAGCGCTTCGACCGCACGCCCATTGACCAGGGCGCCAGGCGTATCCCCATGCTCAGCGCGCTGACCTTGCTGGACTCGGAATGGAACGGCCCGCACCACAAGGACTGGCGTTATGCAGGCGTGGCCGATGAGATGCGCAGGCGCGGGGTGCCAGCAGCCGATCTGCAGGAGCTGTTCAAGCGCATGTGCTACAACGCGCTGGTGGGCAACTCGGACGACCACCCACGCAACCATGCGGTGATCTGGCTGGGCGGGCAATGGCGCCTGTCCCCGCTGTATGACGTACTGCCCATGCTTGACGAAGGCCCGGCGAAAACCCTGGCCATGGCTGTTGGCCGTGAAGGCAGCCAGATAAGCCGGGCGAACCTGCTGAGCCACCACACGCACTTCGCATTGGGCCGGGAAGAGGCGGAGCAGGTGCTGGAGGAAGTCGCCAGCTGGGGAGGGGCACTCAAGGACCACTACGCCCAGTTTCTGTCAGGCGAAGACCTGGACAAGGCGTGTGACGCAGTCAGCGCGGTGCGAATGCTCAGCTAGGCCCGCCCTTTAGGCAGGCCACGTTTGCCGCGAGGCGTCAGAGGGTCAGGCACAGCAATGCTGCAGCCAATGCGGGCGGCATCACCAGCACACCCAGGCGCAGGAAGCGCCAGGCGCTCACCGATTCACCCTCCCGGCGAATCGCCACCAGCCAGAGCAAGGTGGCGAGCGAGCCGGTGATCGACAGGTTGGGCCCCAGGTCCACACCGATCAGCAGGGCCGCAGTGGTCTGCTGGGGCAGTTGCACGATATCGCCCATGGAGCCTGCTATCAGGCCCGTCGGCAGGTTGTTCATAAGGTTGCTGGCCAGCGCCACACCCACCCCGGCAACCCAGCTTGCCTTGGCTTGCGAGCCTTGCTCCATGTGCAACAACGCATGCGCCAGGTATTCGATAACGCCTGTTTGCGCGACGGCTTCTACCAGCACGAACAGGCCGGCCACCAGTGGCAGCACGCCCCACGCAACGTGCCGCAGTACCGGCATGGGGCTGCGCCGCTGGCGGAGGTGGATGAGTGCAGTGGTGGCAACACCTGCGCCAAAGGTGGGCAGGCCCAGCGGCAGATCCAGGGCTGAAGCCACCAGCAGCAAGCTGGCAGTCAGCACGATCCCGACTGCACACAACCGTGCGCCCGCCGACAGCGGCTGGGTGGCCACCGTCAGCGCCAGTGGCTGTCGGATCTGTCGGCGTTGGGTGACTCGCAGCACCAGGTAGGTGACGACGATGGCCGCCAGCGAGGGCAGGGTAAACTGCCGGAGCCAGTCGAGCAGCGGCGGCATCTGGCTGCCGAACACCACCAGGTTGGCCGGGTTGGAAATGGGCAGTACGAAACTGGCGGCGTTGGCGATGAAGGCGCAGATGAACAGGTACGGCAGAGGCTCGGCCTTGGCCGCCTTGCACGCTGCGTACACTGCCGGGGTCAGCACTACCGCCGTGGCATCATTGGACAGAAACACGGTGACCACCGTACCCACCAGGAACACCAGGTCGAACAGCCGCTGGCCCGACCCACGGGCGTGACCGACGGCATAGCGGGCCAGCCAGTCGAACAAGCCCTCCTGACGTGCCAGCTCGGCCAGCACCATCATGCCGATCAGAAACAGGTACACATCGCCACCCTTGGCCACGGCGGCCAGGGCGCTGCGCGGGCTGATCAGCCCGAATACGGTGAGCAATATCGCGCCACCCAACGCCCAGACATACTCGGGAACGCGAAAGGGGCGCAGGATGACACCGGCAGTGGCCAAAGCGGCCACCGCCCAGATGATCATTGAATGTTCGCTTGCAAGCATGGGTGGTTCAGTTTCCGGCAGGTGAGGGCATGGAGGGGGAAGGGGTGTCACTGCTGCGGCGCGGACTGGTTTCCGGCAGCGCGAGCAGTACCAGCAGGAACGCGACCGCAGCGATCCCCGCCAGTGTCAGGAACGCGGCATTGTAACCTGAGGACTGCACCACCAGCCCGGCAAGCCCAGGGCTCAGCGCTGCACCCAGCCCGAACACGGCCGTCAGCGCGCCAAGGCTGACATTGAAGCGGCCGGTACCTTCGGTGAGGTCCTTGACGATGATGGGGAACAGCGCGCCGAAAATACCAGCGCCAATGCCGTCCAGCAGTTGCACACCCACCAGCCAGAACGGGTTGTCGGAGAACGTATACAGGGCGCCGCGCAACGGCAAAATCAGAAAACCCGCCAGCAGAAACGGCTTGCGCCCCCACTGCTCGGCTCGGGCGCCTACCAGCAGTGCCATCGGCACCATCACCAGTTGTGCGGCAACGATACACGCCGACGTCAGCGGTGTAGCCAGGCGCAAGTCCACTTGCGACAGCTTCTGGCTCACCAGCGGCAGCATGGCCGCGTTGGCCAGGTGGAACAGCGCGCAGCACACCGCGAACAGCAGCAGCGTACGGTTGTGCAACAGCAGCGCAAAGCCTGCAGGGCTTTCCTGGCCGTTATCGGCATGTGTCAGGCCACGTGCCACTTGGTGATCGATGGCAGCAGCCGGCACACGGCTGACCGCAAAGATGCTGGCAACGGTCAACACACCCATCAGGTAGAACACCACCACAGGGCCATACAGGTAGGCCAGGCCACCGGCCAACAACGCCGAAAATGCATTGCCCGCGTGGTTGTAGGTTTCGTTACGACCGACGCGCCGGGTAAATGCCTTCGGCCCCGTGATACCGAGCGAGATGGCGGCGATCGCAGGCGCAAACACCGAACCCGCCAAGGCACTGATGGTTTGTGTCACCGCTACCCAGGTAAAGGAGGAAGTAAACGGCAACACCAGGCAACTGCCGGTTACCAGTAGTGCCGCGATGACCACCACCGCCCGCTTCGCCGGCGTGCGGTCGATCAATGCGCCAGCGGGCGTCTGGGCGAGCAGTGCGGTGACACCCGCCAGGGTCATCACCAGGCCGATGCTTGCCGGTTGCCACTGATGCACCGCAAGCAGGTAGATGGCGAGATACGGCCCCAGGCCATCGCGCACATCGGCAAGGAAGAAGTTCAACCAGTCAAGCGAACGGTGAGGGGTGTTGGGCCTTTGGTTTTCCAAGGACGTGATCTCGAGTGGGCCACGGGGATGGGGCTGGTTAGGGGCCAGCGCTGGGGTATCTGTGGCAAAAGACTGCGGCATTGAGTAATAGGTTCCGGCTTGGAAACAGCCCGGAGAGCGCCTGCGCGCAACCGTGATCAAGGGTGCTCTGTGCGTGATGATAGGCGAGGGCAGGGCAAAGTAGATCAACAAAAAAATGAAAGTTTTTTGGACAGCTTGCTGCGGAGTCACTCTATTTCTGGAAGGTTGTACGGCATCTATCATGCTTTATGCGATCCTGTACGTAATTGGCCCTACCTTTACCTTTGCAGTACGCCTCGACGATGAATGAGCTGAAACATTTCGCCTCACCGAAGGCTTTGCCTGCAGCTGATGTGTCAGTGCGTCGCCGCTCCCTATTGGCCGGGTGCGGTGCCCATGCGGTGCATGATGGCCTGACCGACGTGATCTACGTGCTGCTTCCGATCTGGCAATCGCAGTTCGCAATGAGCTACGCCCAGATCGGCCTGCTGCGCGGCGCTTATTCCGGGATGATGGCCGGCTTCCAGTTACTGGCCAGCCGAGGCGCCAAACGTTGGGGGCGCGAGCGCCTGCTGGTGGGTGGTACTGCCCTGGCCGGGCTGGCCTACCTGCTGGCGGGGCAGGCCGGGGGGCTAGGGGTGCTGCTCCTGGCGCTGTTGCTGGGCGGCCTGGGGGCGAGTACCCAGCACCCGCTGGCATCATCGCTCATCACCGACACCCATGAGGCCGGTGGCGGGGTCAAGCAGGCGCTGTCCCAGTACAACTTCGCCGGGGACATCGGCAAGACCCTGATTCCCGGCTTGGTGGGGCTACTGCTGACGGTAATCACCTGGCGCGCCAGCGTGTCCCTGATCGGCCTCCTGGGGCTGGCCGCCGCGTTGGCGCTGTGGTGGCTGATGCCATCTCGCGCGTCCACCCTGGCCATGCAGCAAAAGGCGCCCAGGCCTGTGCAGGGGCAGGGCTCGGTGGGCGGCCTGCGAGCACTGATTCTCACGGGTACCCTGGACAGTGCGGTCCGTATGGGTTTCCTGACCTTCCTGCCGTTCCTGCTCAAGGCAAAGGGCGCCGGCACCGCGGGTATCGGCCTGGCACTGACCCTGCTTTTCGTTGGCGGCGCTTTCGGCAAGTTGCTGTGCGGTTACCTGGGGGCCCGCATCGGCATGATGAAGACCGTGTGGATTACCGAGTTCACCACGGTCAGCCTGGTCGTACTGGCCGTGTTCCTGCCCTATGGGGGGTTGATGGTGACGCTGCCGCTGCTAGGGCTGGCGCTGAACGGTACATCCTCCGTGCTTTACGGTGCGGTGCCGGACCTGGCGGGGGCAGGCAAACGCGAGCAGGCCTTCTCGCTATTCTATACCGGCACCATCGGCGGCGGGGCGCTGGCCCCGGTGTTGTTCGGTGGCCTTGGCGACCTAACCGGGGTCCCTTTGGCGGTGATGGCGCTAGCCGCGACTCTGCTACTGACGCTACCGCTGTCTTGGTATGTGCAGCGCGGCTTGGACGCCCACGCAGTGTGAGAGAGGTCTCCAACAGCCAACTATATAACTAAACTAAATCAATATTTAGCATAGTTATTACCGAATCGTCTATTAGTCAGGGTAGGCGGCGCGCAAGCCATACAGTATGACCGCCACATTCTGCGTCTTCGACGACATGCTCCCGTATCTCGAACCCGTGATTTTTAAGCAACGTGGCATATTCCTGCGGATCCAGGCTCGCGTGATACAGCGTTTCGCTTTCAAATACGCCCAATGCCTCGCCATGTGAGGGCCCACTTGTAAACATGAGCAACGCACCCGGCGCTGCATGGCGGCTGAAAACCGAAAACATCTGGCGCTGATCATCGGGCGTCAGATGGAAAAAGCTATTCCAAGCTAAAATCGCATCGAACTGGCGGTTCAGCGCAAGCGTGCGCATGTCTGCATGAATCCATTCCTGCGCCGGCAACTGCGCGCTACACAGCGCCAGCATGTGCGCAGACGTATCGACACCCACGACAGATGCGCCGATTTCTACCAGGTAACGCGCTACAGGTTGGCCAGAGCCACAGCCCAGATCAAGGACATTGGCGGCTGACGGCAGCAACGAACCAAAGCGTTCAATCCATTTGCGGTCGATGAAGTGGTTGGCACGTAGGGTGTTCCAGGTAGACGCGTGACGATCGTAAAGATCGATGATCTGGTCTGCGGATGGGTGGTGGACCATGAGTAAATGGCATCCTTGGCTTGAGTGGCGAGAAAGGACGTATTTGAGGTACTCCAGAGACGGAAATGTACCTTAGGTATCCCTCAGAGGGAAATCCTAATGTGCGCATAATGAGAGGGCCTTATGTTGAGCGGCGCCTGGAAAATGCCCACGGCTCCAGGCGTCGCGTAACATAGGGTCCATTATGCGAATCCCGCTTACGCTCTCAGAGCGCGCCGTACGCGATGCCAAGGCCTACATGGCCAACCCTGACCCGGAACACGCGGTCGAATCTCTCATTGACTCTTACGGCAGCCTTGTCGGTGACCTGCGCAAGCTGCGTGCCCGGGTTCGCCAGTTGGACGATGAGTCCGCCGAACTGGACGTTCTTATCAGCAAGCTGCGAGAGGTCGCCCGGCTGATAGATGATCTGTGAAAGGTACCAGAATGCTCAACCAGGTTTGCTCGATGCAGCTGGTTTTGGTACCAAACCATGGCTTTCATCGAGACAGAATGGTACCATTATGGCAACCCGGGGCTGTTCCCAGGAACAAGGATAGGTACCAAAAATGAGTCAGAAGACCATCACCCTAGATAGTAAGTCCATCGCCGCCCTGGAGCGTTGCGACAAGTATTACAGCCAGATCGCCACCCTGACGGATCAGTACGCCGAGCTTTCAGCACGCTACAACGCGGGTGACTACGGCCTGCACGACGACCTCAATTTTCAGGCGAACGACGAAGGTCTAGCGGTGGCCAGGATGCACTACGAGGCTGCGCTAGAGATGCTGCATATCGCGATTTGCAACCAGCGAAACTTGGTACCAGAATCGCACCAGGATGAACGACCAGGAACAGGGGAGTAGTACCAAATGCTAGTCAAGATTCAAGACATGGATGCGTCAACCGTCGACGTTCTCAAGGGCATTACCGGCAAGAAAACCGCATCAGGCGCAGTGGAAACCGCCGCTCTTGCCTACATCGCCCAGCGCGAGACGATCGCACATCTGCGCGCCAATGAAGCCAAGTTGACGGCCAGACTTGAGGCCGCCGAGAGGACCATTCAGGGTGCCCGCGCTGCCGCCTCGGAACTGCTGGAGCGCACCGGTCAACTGATCTGAAACGGTACCAATTGCTTCGCCGGCAAAGCGGTCCTGGACGGGAGTCTGGTACCGCTTTTTTGCTTCTGGCCAACAACCCCAGCGCGGTCTTGAATGGTCAAGGGCCGCGACCCCGGCTTATCGTGACAGCGCTTCACCGTCGCGATAAACGGAGTCCCGGAGCGCAGCGAACCCTTTACCACACCCCGTCCAATTACTCTCCGCCTGGGGTGTGGGGAGTGCTTTTCTCCCCGCACCCCTGGCCTCGCCGAGAGCTCCCGGAGGGCCGCCGGAGGCGCTTTTGACGTTGATCTTGGGTAGCCCTGACTCGGACTAGAGGGAGCCGCCGAAGGCGGCGATGGGGTGGGGGTGCTGTTACACCCCCACTTTGGTATGGACATCCAAACTTCTTGACGATAAACGCCAGTCGTGGAAGTATGGAAATCCATACCAATCAAGGGGAGGGTAGCCGTACATGCCTTTACGGCTTATGGATATCCACACAGCTTTAATCTCACAATCTATCGCCCCCAACGAGACAGCCGCCAACGCAACGCTTGTATACGTCGTGAAGTGGATGGAGGGCGTTTCTTTCGATCTGGAGAAAAGCGCGGTGAAGACGCATCGAGCGAGATTGCGCAAGCTGGGCATTGATATTGCGCGGCCTTACGATCCATCCTTCAACTTTTCTGTAAAATTCGGCAGCTCAGCCGATTAGAGAAGGCTAGGGGAGTTGCACCTCCCCCAGGCCTAAACCACCCCATGATCTATTAGGGAGATCATCAGATGGCTTCAACCAATGCTATCAACTCTGCTCAGCATAAGCTTCATGGCAGCTCAGTGCTGGGTTCGATTCTTGAGCTCAAACCTGAAAAAATATCATGTTCATTTACTCCCAGCGGGCTGATCGAGGCATCACGCTTACTCGGCTTAGCAGTTTTTGTTGATGAATATCAGCCTGCTTTTGGCTCACATCCTGCTGAAATCTTTAGCTACCGATGTGAGGTCACCGGTGTTCTTGTCGGCTCTCAGGCCTTAGGGCGCGCCTCTCAGTTGTCTTTGCGAGTAGATGGTGCCGACCGGGATGAGCTTGTCCCGATTTCGTATCTAACCGTCAGGGCAGTGGAGCCATCAAATTTGGTGGTTAATGAAGCATAGAAATGGGGCTTGACAGCTTTCCCGTGGCCGGTTGTTTTTTCTTATTCCATGGCTTGGTCGCGGCGCTGACAGCGCGTCTCGACTAGAGCGTGGCTTGGGCAGGAGTTGATTGAGATCGGGGACGGACACGCGCGCAGCGAGGGGCAGGCACCGATCCCAATCAACCGTCGTGCATCCCACATCGCAGGCTGCAGCAGCTTTTCAGCATCGTTGATCGCGACTGGCATATAACTAGACTAAATGAATATTTAGAATAGTTATTCCTTGGAAGAATATAGAGAGAGCAGGGTCACCTATCCCATGAACATCTCGGTAACGATTGACAGCTGTGCGTGGAATTTCTTCTTCGACAATAGACTTGACCTTTCCGTCGAGCTACCACCGGAAAAGTTCTCTTTGTTCATAACCCGTGAGGTCGAAATCGAGCTTCTTCAGATTCCCGATATTTCCAAGGATGGAGTTGATAAATTACCGTTGAAGCAATTCATTCGCTCAAGCATTGATCAGCACAAGGTCGAAACTACGTGCGTTTTTGGCTTCGCTGAGGCCAACGCACCTGATGAACCTGTCCGGTATGGCGGCTTCAACCAAGGTACTTTTGAGTCCGATATTGAACAAAACTGGCGCCAGCGAGAGGAAACACAGCGCTTCCTTCGTCAAGGTCAGGCCAAGCTAAGAAAGGACACAGCGCTACGGAAAAATGAGGCCGACGTTTCGCTAGCCGTGGCTTCCATGGCCTGCGTATTGATTACTGTCGATGAAAAGAAAGGCGCACCTGCGCGTAAGAAAGGGCCAATTTACGATGCGGCTATCAATGGTGGTTTCGTTGTGTTCGCCCAGGACGTAGAAAGCAGCGGCTTGGCTTTGGCTGATTACATCGAAAGAAAATTCGCGGTAGTCGAAGGTGCCTTGCAACGACGGATTGCTGTGTAAGCCTGACGCTCACAGGGGACCCCGCATCTCCATACGAAGAATGCGCATAATGCATATTATGTTAAATGTAGTATTATTAAGCAGGTTTCTGACAGTCTATCCCCGTTCACCTATCGCCGACCCTTGGTTCAAATATCGCCGAACCCGTTTCCGCTCAGAGGCTTAGCCCGGAAATCTCAAACCTGCCCCACACGACGCATCGTTACCAGGCACCTTCCAGGTTCATCTATTACCGGGCCGTGATACAGGTATCAGGTCAGATCTCACAGTCCTGAGCATGGACTACACTCAGTTCACCCGAAACAGCTTGTCATCGTCGTCGCACCTCCTCATTTTAGCGTTCGGAGGTTGCGATGGCTCGCCCGTTAGTCATATTCCCGATCTTCCCGCCATTCCGGCATTTCTATCCGGCACAAAACTGCCTTAACAATTTCGTGCGTGATCGACTCCTTAAGATTGATCGCCGGGCACAGCCTTTCCACTGTGGTCTGTCTTGATTCAAGAAGCTAGAGGACTGTTCGACTTCTACAATAGAAAGGCGTCATCGCCCATTCCCAATCCTTTTCCCCCTGGATTGGAAACAAAAAAGCGCAGCTTGGCGGTGCATATAGGACAGTCAGTGCTGGATCGTCGGCAGCTTGATTGGGTTTTTGAGTTTTTAGGCAAAAGCAGATTGCGAGCGATTCGTGCAAGCCAGATAGGTCTTGTTCTAGCATTTTCTCGCTACACGTCCTTTGCGCTCTCAAGAATAGTGGGTTCCGATGGCAGCCCAGGATCACTTTCTCAGTTCAAACGCAATCAGGATGTATGCCTATAGTACCGACAGCCTGAAACGGCATTTGCTGACATATCGAGCAGAGCTTACCCGCGCAGCCGAATGTCACGTTGAAGGAGAGATACGTGACGGCGCTTCCAAATTCCGCCAGCTCACGACAACCATGATTAGGCGCTCAGCGCGGGCCAACGACTCATAAGCGCCAGGTCTCACCTCGTCGGCGCCATAGTCGGATTTCCATTTTTCAGCAGCTTATGGTTGGCACTGGCGGTTTCAATGAATTCGCCAGTATGGGGGTTTTGGTAGCGTTTCGGCATTCGGGGAGACCGACGACCACCCTGCCCTTGCTTCCCAGTCGCCTTCGACAACCTTGGTGCCGATGCCTGTAGTGGTCAACTCATTCCGGACACAGTTTTGAGTTTTTCTTCCGCTTTTGCCGGAGCCAGCCCATCGTTGAACTGGTGGGGCCGTATCCAGTTGTAATGGCTCATCAGGTACTGGCTGATGTCTCGTTGAGCTTGCTGCCCAGTCAGGTACCCCGTGGTCGGTATCCACTCTGATTTCAAGCTACGAAATACTCGCTCCATCGGCGCGTTATCCCAGCAGTTGCCTCGGCGGCTCATGCTCTGGCGCATGCGGTAGCGCCACAGTCTCTGGCGGAACTGACGGCTGCCATATTGCGACCCCTGGTCGGAGTGGAACAGCAGCCCTTGAGGTTTGCCGCGTTGTTCGTAGCCACATCCAGCGCTTTGACCACGAGGTCTGCGTTCGGCTTGTCTGATAGGGCCCAGCCCACTACTCGGCGTGCGTAGAGATCCAAAACAACTGCCAGATAGTGCCATTTGCCCTGCGCCCAAACGTAAGTGATGTCGCCACACCAGACCTGATTTGGCGCTTCGACATCAAACGCACGGTTCAAAATATTCGGAATATCTGGCCGCTCTACCGTCGCCTTTTTGTAGGCGTGTGTTCCCGGCTGCTTGCTGACCAGCGCCAGTTCACGCATCAGGCTGCGCACCTTGAACCACCCGATTTGCTCACCTTCTTCTTGCATCATTGCCTTGATGCTACGGCTGCCGGGCGCACTTCGTCCTCGCGTGAACAGCTCATTCACTCGACTGCGCAATCGCAGTCGCTCAACGTCCGGAGTTCGTCTTCTATGACGATGTGCGTAGTAACTTGAGCGAGTGACTTCAAACACCTCGCACAACAAATCAACGGGCTCATGGGCGCTGAGTTGACGGATCAGCGAGTAAGCTCGAGATCTTCCGACATCAAGAGCGCGGTAGCCTTTTTTAGTATCGATTTCTCGCGTTCGAGGCGAGTTATCCGAGCTTCGAGCTCTTGGATTTTTTGCTGCTCTGGGGTCAACGCTTTGCTTGAGGGCGTGATGCCGCCACCCTCCTGTTGAAGCTGGTTAACCCAACGGCGCTGGGCCGACTCCACCAAGCCAAGCGAGCGGGCTGCTTCGGCATGACTGTAGCCTTGGTCGAGCACCAGGCAGGCAGCTTCGCGCTTGAACTCGGGGGTAAAGGTACGACGTTGCTTGGTCATCAGACACCTCTCTGTGGCGAGCATTCTCGCCTAAATGGGTGTCCGGTTTCATTAGACCACTACAGTATGGGACTGAAGCCCCTACGGGAAAGCATGTCGCCGCCACCTGTGAGCACATCGGCCACATGCTTTTCACCCGAGAACGGATCAAATCGCACAACCTTTTGCCAAGCCCTTGAGAAGAGTCCCTTCCACTCTCAATGCCAGGGCATCTCGGTCTCACACCACTGCTCACAACCTGCGAGCGAACGATGTGACCAGTGCCAGATCATGAATTTTCCACATTAGGCAATCACCATCGCAGCTGCGCTTTCCACCCGGCGTGCTGTGAAATGCTTTATCAAAGGCTCTCGCCGGATGACTAGGCGTACGCGCGCTTTGAGCCGCTGCCCATCCGGATGACCGCATGCGATAAGACGACCGATGCGCCCCATCAGGCGTTGGATTGCCTTTTGCTCCTCGGCTGGAGGCCTCTCTGGCCATTCACGAGCGCGTTCCTCCAACTGCTTTACAGCAGCACGGATGGCCATCCTTTCCTTCTTGGGGAGTCCAGGACAAGAACGATCTACGACCAAACCGGTCACAGTCACAGCATCGACTTTTTCGCCGGTGATCAGTCCCTGACCGCGCTTGCGCACGTGAAGTTTACTGCGCTTGGGACGACAACCTTTTTGACCCAGCATCCATGTGACGGAGCCGATGATCTGCGTGACGGTATCGCGTGCAATTTCCATCTTGCTAGACACCGTGATGTCATCGGCAAACCTGGAATACCGGAGCCCCTTAGCCTTCAAGCGTTCAATCAAGGCGGGCTCGATATCCCAGAAAACAAGGTTTGCAAGGTAACTGCTCGTGCTTGCCCCTTGCGGCACCTGCCCTTCTCGGGTGACCAGGTTGGCCAGCAAGTGAGCAACATCATGTGAGAAGCCGAATAGCTTCGAAAATAGCTGGTACACATGTACGGTGGTGATGGAGGGAAAAAAATCGGCAATGTCTTGCAGAATGACAACCTTCGACCCCACATGCACGCGTGCATTCGCATAAATGCTTCGCGGGCTTCCAGTATCTTTGATACCGCCTTGCAGGTAGGTTGGGTACGACACCTTACTAAGAATTCGATCAACGATTTTGCGTTGAATGCTCTTCAACGGCTCATGAGCATCATAGGTATGGCGCGGTGTTAAGCCATCTTTCTTTTTCTGGGGGACATATCGGTAAAGGCGAGAGCTCCGCTTGGCAAGCGCGATCAGACGCTCAGCAGGCTCGTCCAGTGCACGGGCTAGTGCATTGACACTATGGACGGGGCTGTGTGGGTAATAAAGCACTTCCATGGCAAAGCGTCCGAGTAGAGACCGTCCCGATTGAGCCGGCCCCTATGAATTCGAATGATGTGGTTTGTTGTGTCATTGAATGGTCTCAACGTATGGCATCACCACTGTGTTGAAATAATCCACACCGTCACAGGCCTTTTCCCACAACCAGTAGTAGTAGGGAATGCGCTTGACCAGTTTGACCGCTGCTTGCGCTTTGGCCTTGATCACAGCTAACCGCCCTGGCTTCACTGGTTCAGGTGAGGCCGCTTGGATGACACGTGCATCTTCATTGCTGTGCATCGAGTGACGAGCCTTGCGGCGCGCCAGTTTCTTCAAATTACTCATGACTTAAGTTCCTAACGACAGGCTGGATTGCCCCGCCGTCAAGCATCCCGGGCCGAAAGGAACGCTGAAGATGCCACTACAAACCACAGTTCTGCTTATCAAGTCCTTGATAAGCCGTCCGCCGCTTTACCGCCGCTTTCGCTCCACCGGAACGCAACGCATTGGGGCACCGTTAAGCTCACCGCTGGATGAACCATAGGTTTACCGCCAGGCGCTACGCACCAGGGATTGAGGGCAGCGGCAACAACCTGCGCCGCGAAGAGAGCCAAGGAGAACACCAAGGCCGACCAGTTTCCCGGTCAACAACTGCAAGCCCGAATTTAAGTCATATTTAAAGAGCACCTGGATGGTCACATCCAGCACGGCAATGTTTACCAAAACAAGCACATCAACTGCAAGAGGTAATTGTGACGAAATATATCAGCATTTAATATGCCAATATTTTGGCTGGCAAAAAGTCAAAAAACAGTTACTCGAAAACCTTTATCTTATAAGACCCTACCCCGAGTCCCTCCCGACGACTTGCACATGCGATGTACGCGTAACCAACGACTTGCCAAAATTCACGAATCGAGGAAACAAGAGCTGATGTTCGAGCTCTGGGAAAAGCGAAAAGATTGACGCTTGCGTTTGGTTTCGGCGCATTCATGAAGGCTGACAGGACGAGCAAATAAGACATAAACACTGAAAGTCACTCATACGAGTTAATTTCAAAAACAAATACATCCAAATGGATACTTCAAGGCTATTTCTTTGGCTCCATTGGCGTCAATTTTTCGGCAAAAAATAAATTAAGCAATCGACCTTGGAATTTGTAATTCGCGCCCTGAGATAGCAAACGGGTAGCTATCAACGTACAACCAGATTTAAGTGTGCCTCTGGCACACGGGAATCGAGCCAGCCTTCATTGCTACTGGCTTCATCAACAAGGAAAAACGGACATGCTGTTGACACATGCTGAAGTTGGGCCGTTTCGCTCAATCAACGAGCCACAAACTACCGAGATTGACCGGGAAGTTACGGTGTTGGTAGGAATGAACGAAGCTGGAAAAACTGTATTTCTAAAAGCTTTACACAAAGCTAAGGATGCTTTGGGAAAAGAAAAATTCGACCTCACTGATGATTACCCCCGCAAGGATTTGTTGACTTACAAACGCCGCCATGAAGAGACGCCAGGCAAAGCAGTCACATTGAGCTACGTCATCAATGAAGAAGAAGCAGCGAAGCTGAATGCAGCGATCGGCTGTAGCGTGCAACCAGGTCTGAGTTTCACCGTTTCCCGAAACTATAAAAATACCAATTTGATTGGACTGACTATTCCGGAAAAACCTGTGCTGATGTCTCTTGCCGCTACAGAGGGGCTGAGCGACGGGGCCGCAGCAGCTCTCACTAAAGCTGCGGGACTGAGAGAAGCACTAGTAAGCCTGAAGGGCATCAGCCTGACCAATGATATTGATACTGCGCTTGTTCAGAAACTTGAAGCTCGCGTAAACGCGGCTCCTGAAGATTGGGCAACTGTCTGCAATCATGAAGCGTGGAAAATCCTCTCACCGTCAATCCCAGGCTTCCTATACTTCAGTGACTATGATCTTTTGCCCGGCAAGCTCAATCTCAAAGATCTTGCGAATCGCTTAGCCGCAGCTCAAAAAGATCCTGAAAATGCTCACAAACAGATTGAGCCCAAGCATCAAGCAGTAATTGCTCTGTTACGAATGGCAGGGGTCGAACTTTCTGATTTCTCCAACGGCACACCGTACGAAGAACTCAAGGCCCAAATTGAGTCGGTATCCATTAATCTGACAGATCAGATCCTGGAGTTCTGGAAGCAAAACGTAGATCTTGAAGTCGAAATCGATATTCGCCCCGACCCCTCAGACGCGGCACCATTCAATGACGGCCCTAATCTTTACTTGCGAATCAAAAATAAACGCCACAGGGGCGTAACTACGCCGTTCGACCAGCGCAGCCGTGGGTTTATTTGGTTCTTCAGCTTTTTGGTCTGGTTCGACAGCGTGCAACAGCAGTTGAATGTGACCGGGGAAAAAACCAGTACTAATCTCGTTCTCCTGCTGGACGAACCTGCACTTGCACTGCACGCCTTAGCGCAGTCCGACTTCTTGCGCTACATTGATGACTTGGCGAAGTCCCACCAAGTCATTTATACAACACATTCTCCTTTCATGGTCAACTCAGATCGACTCCACCAAGTGAGGGTTGTTGAGGACAGGCCACGGCAAGGTACAGTGATCTCATCCAACCTGTCAGGCTCTGATGCCAAAACTATTTTTCCACTGCAAGCAGCCCTGGGCTGGAACATTGCTCAGAACCTCTTCATTGCAGAACGGAATCTGCTAGTTGAAGGAATCTCTGAACTGACCATACTCCAAGCGATGTCCAGAGTCATAGAGGAAAACGGTGGTGAAGGCCTGGATCCTCAGATCACTATTGTTCCCGTAGGAGGGTTGAGCAACGTCGCCACATTCGTTTCTCTGCTGGGAGGTAACGGATTGTCCTTCGCTGTCTTGCATGACTACAGCGGCAAAAGCGATCAAAAACTCGACGCAATGGTGCAGCAGAAATTACTGAACCAGAAGCAAATCTTTAACTTCGCCCAGTTTAGGAGCCTTGAAGTCGCCGACTCGGACAGCTGCGCGACAGACCTGGAAGACTTGCTAAACCCTGAAACATACATTGAGCACTTCAATAAAGTTTATGCCAAAAAACTAAATGGAAAAAACCTAAGCATTAATGAGCTACCCCCATCAGAACGCATAGTTAATCGCATCGAAAAATATCTGGCAGCCAATCAAATAAAAGTCAGACCTAGCAACGGCTACAACCATTTTGCAGTGGCTGCCGCATACATCGCAGAACCGTCAACTGGTAGCATTAACGACGATGTGATACGACGTTTCTCAAAGCTCTTTGAGACGATCAACCAAGCACTTAACTAAACAGCCATAATTATGCGACAGCACTGACCCTGTCGCATAACCCCAATCATGCCGAAGGTCTGACCTTCTGAAAGAAATCGCTAACAAACTTACCGAACGCTACCTTTGACTCACTTTCTAGCCTAGCCTTTTCAAGCTCGACAGTGGTCTGATCCTTACTGAGGATGTGATTACGTTCAGTACCAGCAAGTTTAGTTGTAACGACCCCTATCAGAGCGCTATCGCCCGCTTCTCTAGCCACATTAAGTGCTATCTGTTTGGCCTCCACATTCGTAAGCTCATTCTGAAAATATTTGATTTCAGCAAGGCCCGACTTGTAAAGGCGCAAGAAGAAGTATGCAAACACCTCAATTAATATTATTAAAGACAGTCTTGGCAAGTAGTGAAAAAGCAGACCAAATAAGTCTTTGCTCTCAGACACTTCGTATACTAGCGTTACACCCAGCAGTAGAATGCCCGCAACCGAAGTGCCGGCGCCTAGTGCCAAATTAATATTTCCTCGCCTATTTAGATTTTCTATCTCCTCCAGCAATCGACGCCGACACTCTTCAAAATTCTGAAGAATTAGGCTAGACCTAACACGCCTATCCACTTTCGAAGCAATTATATCATGAGCTTTTTGTGCGACTTCGCCTGCAGAGTCTTCAATAAACCTTCGCTTAAACTCCCGAGTAGCCTCGTCACTCTCCATTGCGACCTGAGCATTGATCGAGGACTTAAGGGCTCCGACTTCCGCCCGAAGCTCGGAAAGCTCTTGGAGAGTAAGATTCGGAGCAGAGTCTGGATTCTCGCTAGCAGCCCTTTTCACTAAACTTTTAAACGTCATCGGCCTTAATTTTACTAGCTCAGCCTCAAGCTCAATTTCTTTAGCAAGAGTAAATCCTGTTTGCAGATAGGTATTCACGACGAAACCTGCTGACACTCCGATCAAGATGATAGATATCAGACCGAAGGGTATATTCAGGCTATACTTATATATTGCCTCGTCAAAAACTGAGAGAGCGATAAATAACAGCACGCCCACAAACCCCGGAACGATCATCTTTACAATTCGTGCTCGCCGTTTTATCTCAACGGCGTGTTGTGCCCTTGCCAACAAAATATCTGGCTCTGCTGAACTCAATTTATTCTCACCCTAAGTCCATGGTTGACAGCTTGACGCGCCTAGCGGGCAAGCGACGCGGAATGATAGCCCAGTGAAATCACCTCCAACAAACGCGCAATGTTGAGTACTGCCACCAAAAGCAGAAGTGAGCGTCAACCCCAGAGGACAGCTTCCATATGACGTTGCCTCTCGCCCCAGATGCCATAGAGCTGAACCGCCCCATCCCTCAAGCGCAATCTCTGACAGCGTTACCCCGGCAAACCTAGGGATTCTCCGATCAAGTCAGCACAGGCCTCCTGACCTGTGCTGAAATAGCCCTCCGTCCAACTGTCCTCTACAAGCCCGTCATCCCATGAGTCAGATGAGCTTTTCCGATTTCGAGTACGCCGGTAAGCGCAAGCAAACCCGCCGCGAGCGTTTCCTGGCCGAGATGGACCAGGTGGTTCCGTGGAGCGGTTTGGTGGCGTTAATTGAGCCGCACTACCCAAAGGCCGGCGGTGGTCCCAAGCCCTATCCCCTGGAAACCATGCTGCGCATTCACCTGCTGCAGAACTGGTTCTCGTTGAGCGACCCAGCCATGGAAGAGGCGCTGTACGAGACCACTTCGATGCGCCAGTTTGCTCGGCTGACGCTCAGCGCTCCGATCCCCGAAGACACGACCATCATGAATTTCCGGCACCTGCTGGAGAAGCACCAACTGGCGGCGGGCATTCTGGAAACCATCAACCATTACCTGCGAGACAAGGGCCTGTCGTTGCGCCAGGGCACCATTGTCGATGCCACCATCATTCACGCGCCCAGTTCGACCAAGAAAAGGGACGGCAAGCGCGATCCCGAGATGCATCAGACGAAGAAAGGCAACCAGTACTTCTTTGGCATGAAGGCGCATATCGGTGCCGATGCTGAATCGGGCCTGGTGCACCACGTCCACGGCACAGCGGCGAATGTGGGTGATGTAACGGAGGTCGCTCACCTGCTGCATGGCGACGAAAATGTTATCTGTGCCGATGCGGGTTATACCGGCGTAGAGAAGCGACCGGAGCATGAAGGGCGGCCGGTGATCTGGCAGGTCGCAGCCCGCCTCAGTACCTACAAGCAGTTGAGCAAACGCAGCGTGCTCTACAAAGCCAGACGCAAGATCGAGAAGGTCAAAGCGCAGACGCGAGCGAAAGTCGAACATCCATTTCGTGTGATTAAGCGTCAGTTCGGCTATGTGAAAACACGCCTCCGTGGCTTGGCCAAGAACACGGCGCAACTGACCACGCTGTTTGCCCTGTCGAATCTGTGGATGGTGCGCCGGCAATTATTGCCTGCTGCGGGAGAGGTGCACCCGTGAGGGCAGAAAACCAAGGCTTTGCCTTGGTTATCCAACAATCAGCGGCTGAAAATCGGGCTTTTCGGCATCCCTCAACCGCCCACTTCAGGCTGATGAGCAACTTGTTCGGAGTTTCCCTAAGTATCTAAGCTTCGAGCACCCTCCGCCGAATAGGGTCATCCGAAATAATTGCTTTAATTGCAGGTGCAGCGCCCTCCTCCATCAAACCCTCATCCGCTTTTCATCCTGATCAACAGGTTAACCACTCGATCGGCCAATTTCCCGTAAGGTGGCAACAACATGTCGATACCGCGTATCGGGCCTTGGTACAGCACTGGGCGTAGCTTGGAGAACGCCAGGAAGCCTTCGTAGTCGTGATAATGGCCCATTCCGCTGTTCCCAATACCGCCGAACGGAAGGCTGTGCACACCCACATGCAGCAGGCTGTCGTTAATCGTTACGCCGCCGGACAAGGTGTTGTAGATGTACCAGTCGGCCAGATCGCGATCGCGGGTATAAGCGTAAAAGGCTAGCGGCCGCGGATGGCTATTGATGTAGGCCACCACTTCCTCGCGGGTTTTGTAGGTTTTGATCGGCAGTATTGGCCCGAAGATTTCGCGCTGCATCACGTCCATGGATTCGCTCGGGTTGAGCACGATATGCGGCGCCATGATGCGCCGAGTGGCATCCGGTTTCTGGTTTTCCAACAAGGGCACGATGCGCGCGCCTTTGTCCTGGGCGTCGGTCAGTGAGGCCTGCAGGCGGTCATAGGCGCGCTGGTCGATGATCGCCGTGTAATCCCCGTTGTTGATATCAGGGTAATGCCGGGCCACGTAAGCCTTGGCCGCGGTGATAAAGGCCTGAACCTGGCCTTCTGGAACGAACAGATAATCGACGCTGGTGCACACCTGCCCGGCGTTGAACATCTTGGCCCAGAGAATACGCTGTGCGGCGGTTTCAATGGCGAAGTCCGGCGCAACGACCGCTGGCGACTTGCCGCCCAGCTCTAGCGTTACCCGGGTCAGGTTGCGTGCAGCATTGGCCATGACCGCGCTGCCAGTGGCCGACGAGCCGGTAAAGAAGATGTGGTCGAACGGCAGCGCAGTGAATGCGGGACCACAGCCACCGCCGTCCGCGAAGAACGCTAACTTGCCGTGTGGGAAATAGCGTGGGGTCAGCTGGCGCAGCAACTGGGCCAGGTGGTTGGAGTTTTCTGACATCTTAACCATGGCCGAATTGCCGGCCGCGAAGATGCACGTCAATGGGTGCATGGCCATGGCGATCGGGAAGTTCCACGGCACTACTATGCCAACCACACCGATCGGTTGCGGAATAAGGCGTGCCCTGGCCAATGGCAACTGCAGCGGGTCGGTGTGACGCTTTTGCGGCTTCATCCACTTCTTCAGTTGTTTGATCGCCGATCGCAGACCGTCAAGGGTCACGGCGATCTCGGCGAACAGCGTTTCAAAGCGCGACCGGCAGCCGTAGTCACGGTTGACTGCTTCGACCAGTTGCTCACGGTTGTCGGCAACCAGGCGCACCAGTGATTTGAGGTCGGCGACGCGCTGTGCGTGGTCGGGGAAGCGGTTGGCCTCGAAATGAGCACGCTGGCCCTCCAGGCACTGGACGAACTCGGCGGGGATATCGATTTGAACGTTCATGAGGGCTTCTTGTGACCGTGACCGGTTCGGATCCGCAGATTAGCGCGTGCGGGATGCCGCTGAACAGCGCGGCACAGTGCCGGGCTACATCGCCAGCTACACGGACCCTCCATTACGCAAACGATCCCACTGCTGCACCAGGAATACACCCGCACTGCCAAGCCAAGCGAGCCAAGTGAGCGTCACTTGCCAGTGCATGAATATGGCTTGCGGCTGCCCCATGAAAAACAAGGTCGCTACCAGCGACAGCAGCAAGGCGATGATGGCCAGCGGCACCCGCGCCAGCCCCGTCAGCCAGCCAGGCACTCCCCACCGACCCAATGCAGTGAGCCCGCCCAGCAGCAGTGATATCACCGACAACAGCATTGGAATAATAAAAAGCGCCACTGCCGGCTCGACCTCACCGCCATCTTCGCCAGGCATGTAGTAGCTTGCGTACCAGATCTCTTCGCACAGCTGCAGCGCGATAAAAATCACGACGACTGGGGCAAACGGAAAGATCAGCATGCTGATGACGGGGGTGCGGGTGTTCATGTGCTCTTCCTTGGGCTCAGCTAAAAGGTGTGCGGGTCAGGCCTGACACTACAATTATCCGAATTCGGGCGCCTGTTTCCACAATGCCCGCGAAAGCGCCTATCGTAGTGCAAGCTGCCACCCCAGGGTAACTACGTCCGAACTTCCAAGGAGACCTGCAATGCAAACCACAGGCAATACCATCCTCATCACCGGTGGCGGCAGCGGTATTGGCCGTGCGCTCGCCGAAGCCTTTCTGGCACTGGGCAATGAAATCATCATCGCCGGGCGCCGCGAGGCGGTGCTCAAGCAAGTAGCCGAGGCTAACCCTGGCTTGCACTACGTGGTATTGGACACCAGCGACCCAGAGGCTACACAACGGGTCGCCAGGCAATTGATCATCGATTACCCGCAACTCAATGCAGTGATCCATTGTGCCGGCATCATGCGTGGCGAATCCCTGCGCGACGGCGCCACAGAACTCGAGGCTACGGTCGCCACCAACCTGGTGGGTCCGATCCGCCTCGATGGGTTGCTGTTGCCGCATTTCTTGACCCTACCCCATGCTGCCATCGTGACAGTGTCGTCGGGCCTCGCCTTCATGCCACTGGCACTCACCCCCAGCTATTGCGCGACAAAGGCAGCAGTGCACTCCTACAGCCAGTCGCTGCGCTATCAGCTCAAGGACACGGCGGTGAAAGTTCACGAATTGGCGCCGCCCTATGTACAGACCGAACTGATGGGCGAGCGTCAGGCCAACGACCCCCATGCCATGCCACTGAAGGATTTCATCGACGAAGTCATGGGCATTTTCCAGGGTTCGCCTGATGCCGAGGAGATTCTGGTCGAGCGCGTGAAGCCGCTGCGGTTTGCGGAGGTCAACGGCGGGTATGCCGAGTTCTTCAAGCAGTTCAATGACCGGATGGTCGCTGCGCGGGTCGGCGAATAACGGCTGCACGTTGTCAGGTAGCCCCTATACCCTTGGGTATATTTACCCCACGGCCCCTCGCCTCTAGTTTTGGTACTACAACCACAACAGGCGAGGCACCTATCCATGGACCGTTTGAAAGGCAAAGTAGCACTCATCACCGGCGGCGCGGGCGGTTGCGGCCTGGCTGTATCTGAACGCTTCGCCGCAGAGGGTGCCAAGGTCGTGATCCTGGACTTGCCAACCAGCCAGGGTGAGTCGGTCGCAGCGCGAATCAATGCCCAAGGCGGCCAGGCGCTGTTTGTTGCCGCCGACGTATCCCAGGCCGACCAGGTACATCGCGCGGTAGCCCAAGGGCAAGCGCACTTTGGCCCGATCACCGTGCTGCTGAACCACGCGGGCATCATTGCAGCCGGGCCCTTTCTGGAAACCAGTGAAGCTGACTGGGACAGGCTCATGAGTATCAACGTCAAGAGCATGTTCCTGGTCACCAAGGCTGTGTTACCCGGGATGCTCGCCGCCGGCGGTGGCAGCGTGATCTGCACGTCGTCTATCTCGGCGGTGGTGGGCACACCGATGGAGGTGCTGTATTGCACGACCAAAGGCGCCTGCCACATGTTCGCTCGCGCCCTGGCAGTGGAGTACCGCGATCAGAACATCCGCAGCAACGCCATTTGCCCAGGCTTCATCGGCACCGCCCATGGCCGCCGCGAACTGGACCTGCTGCGCGGCTACGGTGTCGACGCGTCCGATGAAGCGATCAGGAGCATGCAGGGCCGTCTGTGTGAGCCCAGCGAAGTGGCAAATGCTGCGCTGTTCCTGGCCAGCGATGAATCCAGCTTCGTCAGCGGCTCGCACCTGTTCGTCGACAATGCCTACACCGCGATGTAATCCCTAGGCGCCAGAACAAGAATAACGTGCAGCACCCTTCAATTCTGCCCCAAGCCAATTCCAACAAGAGAGAGGCAGCAGATGGAAAACATAGGCACTTACGTCATCTACGTGATCATGGTATGTGCAGCGATTGGCGCAATAGCATCGATCGTGAATGCGGAATCAGAGTTGGGCAAGGAGTTCACCGCCGGTTTGCACAGTATCGGCCCCATTTTCATTCCCGTCGCCGGGATCATGGCCGCCATCCCCTTTATTTCCAGCTTCATCAGCCAGGTCATCGGCCCGGTGTTTCTCGCGATGGGTGCAGACGCCGGTATCTCGGGGCCGATCTTCATAGCATCGGACCTGGGAGGCTATCAACTTGCACAGGCGCTGTCGCACAGCCCTGAGGGCTGGATCCTCGGCCTGATTACCGGCTTCCAGTGCGGCTCCACGGTGATCTTCGTGATTCCGGTGGGGCTGGCCATGCTCGACAAGGCCGACCACAAGTACATGGCATTGGGCATCATGGCCGGCTTGCTCAGCATACCGATCAGTATTGTGTTCATCGCCATGGGCATGCAAGCCATGGGGCTGGGCGTACGCCCGGATATCGCCACCACCGGGGCCGCCACCCAGGCTCTGCATTTCACACTACTGAGCGTGTTGCGCAACCTTTTACCGTTGATCCTGTTCTGCGGGGTGCTGGCCGCAGCACTGCGCTACTTGCCGAACCTGATGATCAGCCTGTTCCTGAAGCTTGGGCAGTTGATGTATGCGGCGGTGACGCTGGTGCTGGTGACCTCGATCGTGGAGTACTTCACGGGTGTGTTTACCTCGGTATTCGGTAGCTGGGGGTTTGCGCCAATCATTGCCGACAAGGCCGACCAGTTCCGGGCGCTTGAGATTGCCGGCTATGTAGGCATCATGCTCTGCGGTGCTTTCCCGATGGTGTACCTGATAAAACGCTACCTGTCGCGGCCAATCGAGATGCTGGCATCCAGGCTCGGCTTGTCTGCCGTCGGGGCTGCCGGGATGCTGGCCGCTTCGGCCAACATCCTGGCGATGTTCCGCCTGGTCGCCGACATGCCGCCGAAAGACAAAGTACTGGTGATTGCGTTTGCCGTGTGTGCTGCATTCACTTTCGGCGATCATCTGGCCTACTCGGCCAACTTCCAGCCCACCCTCATCGGGCCGCTGATCGTGGGTAAACTCGCCGGCGGCATTCTGGGTATGGTATTGGCCTACTGGCTTGCAGTACCCAAAGCCGTGGAGCTTGGGCGCCAGGCGTTAAAGGCCGAGGCCATGCCGGCCAGCCCAGCGTTGCGCTGACAGGCCTGGTCATCGTTCAATGCCGCTTGGGTTTGCAGCGCCAGGCGGCGTTTGCGTTTTCTTGAAACCATTGAGCCACAGAAATGAACAGTGACAACGCCAGCCAGTTGGCCGCAGTCATACGCAGCATCGGTACCGATGCATTGGGCCCCGCGCTCGACGCAGCACTTGGCAGCGTGATCGGTTTCGACATGAGCTGCGCCTACCTGTTTGGGTTCAATCAGCCGGCAGTGCTGATACACGATGGCTACAATCACCGCGTTGCCGAGCGCACGCTGAAGGCCTACTTGCGTGGGGGTTATCTGCTGGACCCGTTCTACGTGGCCTGCACCAACAATCACCCATCCGGCCTCTGGCGCATGAGCGAACTGGCGCCCGACAGCTTCCATGCGTCCGGCTTTTCTATTTCTCAGGACATTCACCCGTGCGTGTCCTCGCACCACGGCAGCCTCATCGAGGAAGTGGGTTTCATCGTGCCGATACGGCCACGCACGGCACTGGTTTACTCGCTGATGCGGGGGCTGGACACAGGGCCTTTCGATAACCGTGAAGCACAGTGGCTGTCGACACTAACGCCGGTTATCGATGCCCTCTTCAACCAGCACCTGCGCCTGGCCCATGCCGACGCGCTGGTCGACCAGGAGGAGTCAGACAGCCAGCTGGAAGACGCGTTTGTCGACATTCTGCAGGGCCAACTGACCGATACGCAGCGACAGGTGGCCAAGCTGATTCTTCAAGGGCACAGCAGCCAGTCCATTGCGCGTGAACTTCGGATTTCAGAAGGTACGGTCAAGGTTCACCGGCACAACATCTGGCAGCGCTTGGGTATTACCGGCAACGCCGAGTTGTTTCGTTTGTTCATCGGTTATCTAACGAAGAACAGCTGATTGAGAGCCGATACCGTCAGCAGCGCTGCGTCGCCCCCTTACGCCTTGGCCAGTTCGCCGATCTTCTCCAACCGTGCCCGCACGATGTTACGGCTTATGCTCAGCAGCCGCCCTGTCTGTAACTGGTTGCCATGGCAATAGCGATACGCTGCCCTGAATACGGTTTCTTCGATATGTTCATACAAGTCAGGCACGTTCTGCTCGAACAGTGCCAGCAGCGCACTTTCCAGACTGGGCGGCGCCGAGCCTGCGTTTGTAACAGATACCGAAACGGACGGCGCCGTCACCTGCGGGCGCATGTCGACTAGGTGTAGGTCGGCGGGGGCGACCACCTGGAAGCGGCATACCAGCAATGCGTGATGGATAGCATTCTCCAGCTCGCGGATATTGCCTGGCCAACTGTGCGCGAGCAACTTGCGTTCGGTATCCTGGCTAAGCGATGCGCGCTCGTAACCCAGGCGTCGGCAGTGCTCTTCGATGAAAAACTCCGCCAGAGGCAGTATGTCACCCGGGCGCTCGCGCAACGGCGGCAGCCGTATGGTTGCCACGTGCAAACGGTAGAACAGGTCCTCCCGGAAATGCCCCGCTACCACTGCGTCAGCCAGGTTGACGTTGGTGGCTGCCACTAATCGCACATTGATCGGGATCGGTGTGCGCGAGCCTAGGCGCACGACTTCACGCTCCTGAAGTACCCGCAGCAGCTTGACCTGCATGTTCAGTGGCAGATCACCAATCTCGTCAAGGAACAACGTGCCGCCATTGGCTGCCTCGAACCACCCTGCCTTGTTTCCGGTTGCACCCGTGAACGCACCTTTCTCATGCCCGAACAGTTCACTTTCCACCAGTGTTTCGGCAAATGCACCGCAGTTTACTGCCACAAACGGCTCGCGCCCGCGCCGGCTAAGTTGATGAATATGGCGGGCGACCAGCTCTTTGCCGGTACCTGTTTCACCAATGATCAGCGTGTTGGCTTCGCTGGGTGCCAGGCGCTCGATGCGGCTGAGCAGCTCCTGAGACCGTGGATCCTTGAACACGAGCACAGTGGCACGCACCGATTTGGTCAGTTCACGGGCATTGGGGTGAGTAATTAGCGACATGGGGCATTCCTGGCAGTTGGCGCGCAGGCCCATAGTGCATGAAACAAATTAGATCAAAAAATTATTAATTAATATTTACATATATGGATTAGAAATATACGTCTTGCCGGACGATTACTGCTTCTCCAGCAGCAGCCTACCAACACTTCCCTGCACGCCTATCAGCAACGCAAACAGCTCGCCGCTGCGCGAGCAGGAGCGCTCAGGCCCCGTTCTACGCGGCCTACACCGTTATTGTTCTAGCTGGCATGTATTTCGCTCCAGGGCCGTCATACCCATCTGGAGTCGACCATGAACAATCCCTGGCGCCACGCCCTCACCCTGCTGTTCGGCCTGATCATCAGCCTGGGTGCCGCAGCGGCACAGCCACCGGCAGCCGTGCGCATTGCCATTGTTGCATTCACCCAAGGGGGAGCACCGGTGTTCGGTGGTATCGCCGGCCGCGTGATCGAAGAGGGCTGGCTGGAAGAGCAACTGACGGCTCGCGGCGTGAAACTGCAGTGGACCGCGCTGCCCCATGCGGGCGCGGGGCCGCAGATCAACGAAGGTTTCAGTAACGACAGCCTGGACTTTGCCGTACGTGGCGATCTGCCCTCAGTGATCGCCGGTGCCGGCCAGGTACCGGGCAAGCTGGTGGTGCCGGGTGGCAGCGGCAACAACATCTACCTGGTGGTGCCGAGCGACTCGACGGTGCGCAGCATCCAGGACCTCAAGGGCAGGCGCCTGGCCTTGCACCGCGGCCGCCCATGGGAGTTTGCCTTCAGCAACTTCCTGCAAAGCCAGGGCCTGGCACTCAGTGACTTCAAGATTGCCAACCTCAACCCGCAAGTGGGCGCCGCTGCAGTGTCCGCCGGCAAAGTCGACGCCGCCGTGCTGCTCAACGAAGCCTATGCCCTGGAAGACAAAGGCGTAGCGCGCATCCTCTGGTCGACCAAGCAAGGCGCCAACGACTGGCGGCTGGTTTCTGACCTGTGGGGCACTGACCGCTTCGTGCAACAGCACGCCGACCTGACACAACTGGTGGCCACTGCTTGGGTGCGCGCGGCCTGGTGGATTTCCCAAGAGCAGAATCGCGATGGCTACTACGCGCTGTCATCCCGCGCCGGTGTCAGCGAAAGCGTGCTGCGCCGTGACGACCAAGACGACCCGGTCGCGTGGAAAGCGCGCTGGGCGCCAAAAAGCGATGCCCAGCTCAAGGCCCACTACGACGCCTTGGGCCAGTATGCCTTGGCCAACCGGCTGATCCGCACCCCCTACGACATTACCCACGACCTGGCCACGGGCTTTACCCGCCAGGCGCTGATCGACCTGCAACTGACCCACTACTGGCCGTCCCTCGACGCCCAGATCAGCCAACAACCTTGAGAGCCGTCCCCATGAAACTGCCTGCTTCGCTCGTCTTCGGCCTCAGCGCCGTGGCCCTGTCCATCGGTGCCATGGCCGCCGAAACTTACGCGCCCAAACCCGACCCGCAACAGGGCGATGGCCGTGTCTCGGCCTTCTACACCTGGAGCAAGGCCATCCCCGCCACGCCCGGGAAACTGCTACGCAGCGAACCACTGGACCAGGCGCTCAGCCTGCCCAATGCGGCCAGCGCTCAACGCATTCTGTACACCTCCCTGGATGGCATCGACGGCAAGACCCCCGTCGTGGTGTCCGGCGCACTGTTCATCCCTAAAGGCAACGCGCCGGCAGGCGGCTGGCCGGTTGCCAGTTGGGGCCATGGCACCGTCGGCGTTGCAGATATCTGCGCGCCGTCCTGGGCTGGCCGTAGCTACCGCGACGTGCAATACCTCAACCGCTGGCTCGAAGAGGGCTACGCCATTGTCGCCACCGACTACCAGGGCCTCGGTGTGCCGGGCGGCCACCCGCTGCTGAATAACCGCATGGCCGCCTACGGCATACTCGATGCCGCCAAGGCCGTGGTCGCCGGCGTGCCGGGGCTGGCCGACAAGGTGCTGATCATTGGCCAGTCGCAAGGCGGCGCCGGGGCCTTTGCCGCCGGTGCCTACGCGGCGACCTATGCGCCCAAGCTGGGCGTCAAGGGCAGCATCGGCACGGGGGTGATCTACACCGTGGGCGCGAAGAATGTCGGTGAACAGGACCAGGACAAGGTCGACCCGGCCCTGGCCTACGGCTTCTACACCCTGCTGGCTGCGCAGCAATACGACCCGAGCATCGACCCGCGCGACTTCTACACCGACAAGGCCCTGCCGCTGTTCGAACAGGCGCGCACCAGCTGCCTGTCGGCACTGGTCAGCGACGTGGTCGGCACGGGCCTGACCCCGGCCAACGCCAAGAAAGACTACCAGGGCGACCAGCTCAAGCCATGGCTGGCGCAGGTGTCGTACCCGACCTTGAAACTGGCCCAGCCGATCTTCATCGGCACCGGCGCCGAGGACAAGACCCCCGCCGCCGCCACCCAGGTGGCGCTGATGCAGGATGCCTGCAAGGCCGGCTCGGTGGTGCAGGGCCACTTGTACAAGGGTCTGGGCCACAGCGAAACGGTAAATGCCTCGCTGAAGGACTCGATTCCCTTCGCCCGCCAGGTCATCAGCGGCCAGCCGGTCACCCCCAATTGCAGCCCAAGCGTTCAGTAAGGAGGCCAGCCCATGAGCATCGAATTCTTCACCCGCCTGCCCCTGCATGGCGAAACCCAGTACCTCCCCGGCGACCCGCGCAACCGCGGCGACTGGCATGCAGGCGGGCCCAGCACCGGTGCGGTGTCGGGGTTTGCCGTGGGTGATCACTTCACCTATATCGACTACCTCGGTCAAATCGCCCGCGCCGCTGAAATCAACGGCTTCGGCGGCGCGTTGATGGTCAACGCCCACACCGGCGAAGAGCCGTGGACGGTGTGCTCGCTGCTGGCCCGGGAAACCCGCACGCTGAAATTTGTCACCGCGTTCCAGCCCTATCACTACACCCCGTGGGTGGCCGTGCAGCAGGCCGCCACCTACCAGCGCGCCACCGGCAACCGCCTGGTGTGGAACATCATCAACGGCGGCTCGGATGCCATCCAGCGCCAGGTCGGCGACTTCGAAGACCATGACCAACGCTACGCCCGCGCCACCGAGTTCATGGACGTGGTGCGCGGCTATTGGCACAACGAGCAGTTCCACTACGAAGGCACCTACTACCGCGCCGAAGGCGGTGGCCTGCGCGGCCCACTGAAAAAGGCCGAACTGCCACTGATCTGCACCGCCGGTTCGTCGGTGGCAGCGCGCGAGTTCGCCGCCAAGCACGCGGACTTCTACCTGATGCGTGCAGAGCACCCGGACGAGATCGCCGCACTGATCGCCGACATCCGCGCCCGCGCGCTGAAGTGGGGCCGCACCGACATCCGCTTTGGCCTGTCCATCGACGTGATCGCCCGCGAGACCGAACAAGCCGCACTGGCCGAGGCCAAGCGCTTCTTCGACGAAGGCGTGGCCAAGGGCACGGTCAAGGCCCGCGCCGCCCACGCCGGCCTGCGCACGGCGCGCAAGCTGAGCTACGAGCACGACTATAGCGACCAGGACGGGCGGCAGGCGTTCGGCGACTTCTTCATCCACCCCAATGTGTGGACCGGTTTCGGCTACATCGGCGTCCCACCTGGCTGTGCGCTGGTGGGCAGCTACGCCAACGTGGTGGCACGCATCCGCGAGTACCACGGCATCGGTGTCGACCTGTTCTTCCTCGCCGGTTACCCGCACCTGGAAGAAGCCTATCGCATCGGCGAGCACATTCTGCCGCACTTCCGTGCGCAGCGCGCAGCCCTTGCCCGCCCGGCAGCCGAACCCGTGCAACTGCACGCCAGCAACGGAGCCTGACGCCATGGCCAGGGACGGTTACCCATTGAGTCGGCGCGGCTTTCTTGGCCACGCCGGTGTGCTGGCTGGGGGGCTGCTGGCCGGCTGCGGCCCCGCCGAGAGCCCGACCCATGCCGCCACCGAACAGCCTCGCCATGGCGGGCGCCTGCGCCTGGGCATCATCGACGGCAACCAGAGCGGCAACCTCGACGCCCACAAGCCCATAGGCAGCGGCATCGTGCGTGGCTTTGCGTTGTACAGCAAGCTGTGGGAATGGGACGAGCAGATGCAGCCGCGCCTGGCCCTGGCCGAGTTCGCCGAGCCCAACCCCGATGCCAGCGGCTGGACGCTGCGCCTGAAGCCTGGGTTGGAGTTCCACCACGGCAAGACCATCGACGCCGATGACCTGATCTTCTCCATCCGCCGCCTCACCGACCCGCAGCTGGCCTCGCCCTACGCGGCGCTGCTGCACTGGGTAGACCGCGACAACCTGGTCAAGCTGGACGACCGCACGTTGCGCCTGGGCTTTCGCGAAGGGCGCAGCTACCTGCCGCTGCCGGAAACCTGGGTCAATTTCGGCGGCATCGTGCCGGTGGATTACCACCCGGTCACCAACCCGGTCGGTGCCGGGCCGTACAAACTGAAAAGCTTCACCCCAGGCCAGCGGTCACTTTTCACCCGTTTCGACAATTACTACAAACCTGGCAAGCCCTATGCCGATGAGCTGGAGATCATCGATTTCAAGGACCAGACAGGCCGCCTGGCGGCATTGCGTGCCGGGCAGATTGACATGGCCAACGTGATGTCCACCGAACACCTGCATGTACTCCAGGCTGACCCACGGTTGCGGCTGCTGAAGTCGGTGAGTGGCAACTGGTTGTCCTTCGACATGAACACTGCCAAGGCGCCATTCAACGACCCCCGGGTCAGGGAGGCATTCCGCCTGCTGGCCGACCGCGAGGAACTGGTGCGTCGTGCGCTGAATGGCCAGGGCCGGGTGGCCAACGACCTGTATGCACCGTTCGACCCCACCTTCGACCACAGCATCGGCCCGCGCCCCCACGACCCACAGCGCGCAGCGCAGTTGCTGCGCGAAGCAGGCCATGAACAGTTGCAGGTGGAACTGGTGACCACACCCGGGCCGGGGTTGGCTTCAGCCCTGGTGCTGGCCGAACAGGCCCGGCGCATCGGCGTGACCGTCAACGTGCGCCAGGTCGACCTGGCCACCTTTCAGGGCCCGCAACGCGACGACTGGACCTTGAGCACCGGCGGCAGCCTCGGTGCGCCGTACCTGGCCAGTGCCATCCATACCGACGCGCCGTTCGCGGTGGCCAACAAGACCCACTTCCACGACCCCGAATTCAGCGAGGCCTTCCTCGCCGCCATGGCCCAGCCAGACTTGGAAAAGCGTAAGGCGCTGGTGCACAGGGCGCAGCGCATTCAGTACGAGCGCGGCGGCATGCTGATCTGGGGGTATGCCGACCTGCTCGACAGCGTCAGCACCCGCGTGGGTGGCGCGCAGGCGGAGCAGTCGCTGTTCAGTACCTGGCGGTTCGAGAGCCTGTGGCTGAAAACCTGACCTCCAGCGCCATACACCCTCCCCCTGTGGGAGCGGGTTTATCGAGACGTCGAACCGCCGCGAAGAATCCAACGCGGTGTATGGCACCGGCTGCGCCGGTGTTCGCGGGTGAACCCGCTCCCACAGAGACCGTGTAGTACATCCCCGCAACCCATAACCGCAGGCGCGGCTGCGCCCTCGTTTCTCCCACATTCCTACTCTTGAACGAGGCCCAGCCAATGCTCCGCGTGACCTTGCTGCACCCCAAATTCCAGCCCAGCGCCCTGGCGCTGGCCATTCTGGCCGGCAGCCTGCCGCTGGCCCACGCCGAAGATACCCAGCTGCAAACCGTCACCGTACAGGCCGAACAGGCCGATGACGACGCCCTGCCCTCCCGCCCGCCAGCCTCGATCTACGGCGGCCTGGAAGCCAAGGTGCTGGACACCCCACGCTCGGTCACCCAGATCAATGCCGAGCAACTGGCCAACGACCCGATCCGCAGTTCCGACGACCTGGTCAAGTACGCCCCCGGCATCACCCGCGGCGGCGGCCAGAACGCCGGCATCGCCCCGCAGATGCGCGGGCAGAACACCGAGGTGTTCCAGGATGGCCAGCGCGCCTACGGGGTGCGCCACCCGGCCAACTTCAATGCCTACGAAGGCGCCGACATCGTCGCCGGGCCGTCGTCGGTGACGTACGGTTCGGTCAGCGGCAGTGGCGGCTACGTCAACTACCTGAGCAAGAAGCCCGACTTCAGCCGTTTCCGCACCAAGCTCAGCGGCGAGATCGGCAGCTGGATCCCCGATGGCGAATCACGCGATGCCACCAAGTTCAGCATCGACAACACCGGCCCGCTGACTGACAACCTGGCTTACCGGGTGAGCATCACTCGCCAGCGCCAGGAAGACTTCTACGACAACGTCGAGAACAACTTCGACGCGTTCTACGGTGCCCTCGCCTGGCGCAACGACAACCTGCGGGTGGACTGGAATGCCGCCTATGACGACTACTACGACTACAACATCACCCACGGCTGGAACCGCGCCACCCAGGACCTGGTCGACCATGGCAAGTACTCCGCCGGCCGCGCTACACCCATCATCCAGAACGGCAATACCCTGTGGTCGCCAGTGCTGTCCTCCGGCGCTGCAGATGCCCAGGGGCTCGGCTGGGTGCAGCGCCAGCGCAATGCCCAGGGCCAGTACCAGGTTGTCAACGGCAGCTTCCAGGGTGCGTCGCCCAACACCCAGGCCAACCCCGGCAGCCTGCGTGGCTGGGTCTACGACCCGTCGCTGGCAGGCAACGGCCTAAACTCTTTGTCATCACAAACCGGACAGCGTGCGCAAGACGAAAACCGCTCGCGGCGCGTTACCACACAGCTGCGCGTCGAAGGCGACCTGACCCCGTCGATCACCTTGGCCAACAGCACCTTCTACCAGCACTCCACCGACACCACCGATGCCGTCGGGGCGTTCCAGGTGCAGGGCAAGGACGACATCTTCGACAATCGTTTCGAGTTCCGCGCCCGTGGCCAGTTTCAGCTGGGCGACCTGACCCTGGTCGACGACAGCAACTCCGGGCTGATCTACCGCCGCGAGCGCAACCGGTCGATCGCCGCCAACAACAACTTCGGCAGCACCATCAACGCCTATGACCTGACCCTCGACCCCACCTTGAAAAATCCCGGCGACTTGCTCGGCCTGGGCGGCCGCAACCCCGCCGGTGGCAACGCTGCCTGGATCGGCCAACCCGGCGTGCCGCAATTTTCCAACTACTACGGCTGGCTCAACCTGCCCGCCATGTACCCGGCCGGGCATGGCCTGTATGCCGAATCGGTGGCGCCCTACACCGCCGACAGCACCTGGACCACCAAGACCCTGTTCAGCCAGCACAACCTGCGCCTGGGCGAACGCGTGGGCCTTAACGTGGGTGCCAGCCGCAGCTGGATCGACGCCCGTATCGAAAACCCCTTCGTGCTGCCCGGCGGGAATCCGCGCAAGGACTCGGACCATTATCGGCTGTTCTCGGTGCAGGTCAGCCCCTATTTCAAACCCACGGAAAACAGCACGCTGTACTACACCTTCGACCGCTCGCTGGCAGTGAATACCGGCTTCTTCACCAACGGCCTGGGTTGGGGCAGCGGCACGGGGGCCAACCAGCTAAACCCACTGGCCTTCGAGAGTTTGAGCGTGTTGCATGAGGTGGGTTTGAAAGTGGAGGCTGTGCCCGACCAGCTTTTCCTCACCCTGGCCGCCTACAAGCAGGCCCGCGACCAGTCGCCAGATAGCAACAACAACATCGCCCGGCTGATCGTAAAAGGCTGGGAGGCCACCCTGCGCTACCAGGACCAGAACTTGCGCAGCGGCCTCAACCTCAGCCGAATCAGCGCCTACAACGAGTTCACCAGCCAGGCCGGGTTCGCCTCGGCCGGGTTCATCCCCGACAACGGCACCGTGTTCGGCGACAACAACAGCCTCAACCAGCGCCCGTCCGGCAAGTTCGATGCCGTGCAGGTCCCCGAATACAACGCCGGCGGGTATGTCGACTACCGCTTCGACTCAGGCTTTGGCGTCGAGCTTTCCGGCTGGTGGACCAGCAGCTGGTACCTGAACCTGAGCAAGACGGTGAAAGTGCCGGACGAATACAACCTCGACCTTGCCGTGTACTACCGCCAGCCACAATGGGGCGTGACGGTGCGCATGCTTAACGTCACCGACGAGCTGAATTTCGTCAGTGGCCTGGCCGGTTCCACCAATACCTTCCTGCAACCGATGCCGGGCCGCACGCTGCTGGCCCAGGTCGATTACCAGTTCTGATCACCCTAAACCTGAAAGGCTTGCACCATGTCCATTGAATTTGTCGGCATGATCTTCCCCCGCCAGTGGTCCGAGACCCGTGGCGTACGCACACCCGACTTCGACCTGCCGTTCATCCGGCACCACGCCCGCGCCCATGAACATGCTGGCTTCGACCGGGTACTGATCGCCAGCGGCCCGGGCAGCGCCGACAGCCTGCAGATAGCCGCGTATGCTGCCGCGCACACCGAAGGCCTTGGTTTCATGATTGCCCACCGCCCGGCCCTGACCGCGCCGACCGTGGCTGCACGGGCATTCGCCACCCTCGACCACACCACCGGCGGTGGGCGCATCCGCCTGCATGCCATCACCGGTATCACCGCCGAGCCGCAAGAGGGGGACACCCTGCTGGACAAGACCGAGCGCTACCGGCGTACCGACGAATACCTGGAGATTGTCCGTCGCACCTGGACCGCAGAAGAACCGTTCGACTTCGAAGGCCGCTACTTCAACATCAAGGGTGCCTTTTCACCGGTGAAGCCGCTGCAACAGCCGCATATCCCGATTTCCTTCGGAGGTTCGTCCGACATCGCCTACCAGATTGCCGTCAAGCATGCGGACCTGTACGCCCTGTGGGGTGAGCCGCTGAGCGGCGTGGCCGAGCAGATCGGCAAGCTCAGGGCTGCCGCGAACGCCGCAGGCGTGGCTACGCCGAGGGTCAGTTTGTCGGTGCGGCTGATTTTGGGTGCCACCGAGGAACAGGCCTGGCAGCGGGCCGAACAGATCCTCGCGCAGATAAAGGCCAACCCGCAGTTTGCGGCGGACAGCCCTTGGCAGAAGCGAATCAAGGGCACCGGCTCCGAACGCCTGCTGGCTGCCGCCGCCCGCGCCGACCGGCATGACCGCGCGTTGTGGATGCCGACGGCGACTGCGGTGGGCGCCTATGGCGATACCACCGCGTTGGTGGGCACGCCGGAGACCGTCGCCCAGGCGTTGCTCGATTATGTCGACCTTGGCGTGACCACCTTTCTCAACCGGGGTTATGACCCGCTGTATGACACGGTGGATTACGGGCGCTGGGTGATTCCGGCGGTGCGCGAGGAAGTACGGCAGCGGCAGGCCCGGTTTGTGGGGTGAAGGGGTGGGGCATCTGGGCGTCAGGTGCATGCCTTGAGTTGTGCAGCGCCTGTGAGATCGAGCGCCGCCCGCGCGGCGCATCGCGAGCTGGCGCTCGCTCCTACGTT